>JAYVGW010000120.1:0-38211 GCA_043771735.1 Methyloglobulus sp. | reverse complement strand
ATCTGGCAGTTTTTGGCATCGTCGGCGGCTATTGGTTTGCCGGATGCTTTGGCGACGTAGCAGGCGGTGACGGTATGGCCGCGGTTGTCGCGGCTGGGGTCGGAGTAGATGCCCAGCAAAGCGATTAGCACAACATCCAGACTAACTTCTTCCTTGGCTTCCCTAGCGGCGGCAACTTCAACCATTTCGCCAATATCGACAAACCCGCCGGGTATTGCCCAGCCATAAGGCGGGAACGCCCGCTCGATGAGGACGACAGGGCGGCCTGGATAATCGATTAACTCAATAATAATGTCGGCGGCAAGGGCTGGGGTAGTCGGTCTGGGCATATTTACACTCTGGTTTATCTTATAGGTATGTCATGGAAGTTCTATTTATGTCCTTGGACAAGCTCAGGACGAGCGGTATTTTATTGATTTAATTCGTGGCGAAACCGCACTACAGGAATTTCCTTTGGTCGCCGAACCATGATGAAACCAAAGTTTCACTAACGGACGATTTCTTTTGCCTGCAAGTCGGCGTGGTATGAGGAGCGTACCATCGGCGCACTCGCGACTTGCTTAAAGCCCATCTCTTCGGCAATCTTGCCGTATTCGTCGAATTCAGCGGGGGTTATATAAGCTTTAACGGGAAGGTGGGCTTTACTGGGTTGTAAATACTGCCCAAGCGTTAACATGGAACAGCCATGCGCCAGTAAATCCTGCATGACTTGATGGACTTCTGCTGGTTCTTCGCCCACGCCCAGCATCAAGCCTGATTTGGTGGGGATTTGTGGTTGCGCCTGGTTAAATTGCCTGAGCAGGTTTAACGAGCCTTGGTAATCCGAACCTGGGCGGACTTGTTTGTACAATCGCGGCACGGTTTCTAGGTTGTGGTTGAACGCATCACAGGGTTCGTTTGCCAAGATGGCAACAGCCTTGTCGATGCGACCCCGAAAATCAGGCACCAGGATTTCAATTTTGGTGCTGGGCGTTTGTTGGCGGATTTGTTTGATACAGTCGGCAAAATGCCCCGCACCGCCATCGCGCAAATCATCGCGGTCTACAGAAGTTATCACCACGTATTTTAGCGCCATCGCTTTGATGGCATTTGCCAAGTGTTCCGGTTCGTCCTTATCGAGTGGCAACGGTTTGCCGTGTGCGACATCGCAAAACGGACAGCGGCGGGTGCATAAGTCACCCATAATCATGAAGGTGGCCGTGCCGTGCTGGAAACATTCGGCCAGATTGGGGCAAGCCGCTTCCTCACAAACGGTGTGTAGCTTATGTTCGCGTAAGAGTTGTTTGACGCGGGTGATTTCGTCGCTGGCGGTTATTTTGATACGTATCCAGTCTGGTTTACGTAAGGCCGTTTCGGGTTGTTCGACCTTGATGGGTATCCGCGCCAGTTTTTCGGCATTGCGTTGGTGGGATTCGGGTGTGGAGCGGGAAGGTGCTTGATTGTTCATAGGTTGAGTGATGTGTTAATCGCATTAACAACAGGAATGGCAAGATCAGCCGTGCTGACAGTGACACCTAAATCCGCCAATTGGGTTACTTGTAAATCCTTAAAACCGCAAGTATTTATGTAATTGAAAGGCGTTAAGTCCATGTTATTATTAAGGCTTATACCGTGATAACTGGCGTTGTTTTTGATGCGTATGCCGATGGAGCCGATTTTTTTGTCATTCACGTAAACCCCTGGTGCTTCAGGTTTTGCAATGGCTGTAATGCCAAATTGCACTAAAGCCGTCACCATAGACTTTTCCAAAAGCGTAACCAATTGCCGTATTCCAAGTTTCAAACGCTTAATATCGAGTAAGGTGTAGATAACCAGTTGCCCAGGCCCGTGGTAGGTGACTTGTCCGCCCCGATCGCACTCGATCACGGGTATGTCGCCGGGATTCAATAAGTGTTCCCGCTTGCCGTTCAAGCCCAGGGTATAAACGGGTGTGTGTTCCAAAACCCAGATTTCATCTGGCGTTTTGTCCCTGCGTTCCTGAGTGAATCGCTGCATATCGCGCCAGATGGTTTCGTAAGGTTGCAAGCCAAGTTTGCGGATTATCACTGGTATTGCCATAGTGGCCATGAAGCTTTGACAAGGTTCTCCTGAGTGTATCGAAAGGTTCAGTCCGAACGGTTGCAGAGTTATCAAGCTGGGAGTAGATAGCTTTTGCCTGTTTTTACAAAGCCATCAACACTTGCGGATGATCCGTTAAATCTTGGTAGATAGCATCCAGTTGCTTTTTGCTGGACGCTTCTATCAATACCGTCACCGCCAGGTAATTGCCATCTTTACTCGGTCTGGTGGTTACTGCCTTTTCGTTATCGGGTACGTGGCGACGGACAATCTCAATGACCAGCAGATCAAACTCAAGATCGCTCTTGCCCATTGCCTTAACGGCAAACTGGCAAGGGAATTCAAAATTGGTTTCCTCGCTCATCGTAATGATTGCTTGTATTCTTGAAACAGCTTATAAAACGTCTTCCAAACCGGCCCAGGTTTGCCGTTGCCGATCATTTGGTCGTCCAGGTCAACAACAGGAATGATTTCGCGGGTGGAGCTGGTTATCCAGATTTCGCTGGCTTTTTTTAAATCGGTTTGGGCAATGGTTTGTTCGGCACAAGGAATGTTATTTTTTCTGGCGATTTCCAAAATAATATCGCGGGTTATGCCAGGCAAAATGGCAGGGCTTTTGGGCGGCGTTATCAAAATGCCGTCAAGCACCGCAAACACGTTGCTGGCTGCGCCCTCGGTCAAATAGCCGTCTTTGAATAGGATAGCTTCGGCACCGCCGTTGTCAACGGCTGTTTGCCGGAGCAAGACGTTGGCCAATAAGGTAATGGCTTTGGTGTCACACAGTTTCCATCGGCTATCTTCCATGCTGAACGCTTTAACGCCATGATCGGGATCAGCATGTGGGGTGATGCCGGAAACCATCGCAAACACCGTCGGCACGATATGTTGCGGAAACGCATGGTCTCTTTTGAGGGCAGAGCCCCGGGTGACCTGGAGATAAACGGACTGGTCTTCGCCTTTTTTGAGCAACGGTGTCAATAGGTTGCGCCATTGCTCATGGCTATGCGGATTCTGTAAACGGATCGACTTAAGGCTGTTGTCGAGGCGTTCCAGGTGATCTTCCAGGCGGAACAGTTTTCCGTAATAAGCGGGAACGACTTCATAAACGCCATCACCAAACAAAAACCCCCTGTCCATGACTGAGATTTTGGCATCGGTTAACGGCAAGTATTGACCATTTAGGTAGACGGTTTGGTTATCCATTGCTTTTCTTTATCATCATCAAAACACTATCATAAAGCCGCCTGAATATGCCGCCTTTTTCAACTTCTTTTAGCGCGATTAAGTCTTTGGTGGCGACCACTTCATCTTTAAGCTTGACTGTCACAGTGCCTAATTTATCACCTGCTTTTACGGGCGCAATAATTTGTTTATCGACATTAATGGAAGCTTTCAGGTCGTTATAAACTCGGCGCGGGATGGTGACGTAAAGGTCATCCGCCAAGCCCAGCTGTATATTTTCAGCTGCGCCTTTCCATATCCTGGCTTCGTTGATTGTGGTTTTTCCTTGGTAGAGGCGGTGCGATTCAAAAAAACGAAAGCCATAATTAAGTAAGGTTTGGTTTTCATTGGCACGTGCCGCCATGCTTTCAGTACCCATGACCACCGAAATAAGGCGCATTCCGTTGCGTAGTGCGGAAGCCACCAGACAATAACCGGCCTCCTCGGTATGCCCGGTTTTTACGCCATCAACCGATTCATCTCGCCCCAACAACATGTTTCGGTTTTGTTGGGTGATTTTGTTGTAAGTGAATTCTTTTTGGGAAAACCAGGGATAAAATTCAGGGAATTCTTTGATTAATGCCGTGGTAAGGACAGCGAGATCTCTTGCAGTTGTGTAATGGCCGTCGCTGGGCAAGCCATCGCTGTTTTCGAAATGGCTATTGACCATACCCAAACGGGCAGCGTGTTGGTTCATCAGTTCCGCAAAGGTAGCTTCGTTGCCTGCCACATGTTCGGCCAGGGCGACACTGGCATCATTGCCGGATTGGATGATAACGCCCTTGAGCAGGTCTTCGACTTTGACCTGGTCGTTGACTTGGACAAACATCTTGGAACCCTCGGTTTTCCAAGCGTTCTGGCTGATAACCACCTTGTCTTCCAGCTTTAGGTGGCCATTTTTGATTTCATTGAAGACAACGTAAACAGTCAGGATTTTGGTAAGGCTGGCGGGAGCTAACTTAGCGTCGGCATTGTTTTCTGCAAGGACTTTGCCGGTGTTGTAATCTTGCAGGATGTAGCTGCTGGCGGCAATCGTGGGCGCCGAAGGCGTGATTATTTCAGCTTCTTCAGCGTAGGCCGTTAAGAATGTAAGGAATAGGAATAAAAAACAACAACGGGTAAAACTTTTCAAATAAGTCATGTATTAAGCATGGTTTCAGTAAAACAATGCCTTATTGTACCATGCGTTATTTTAATTTTGCGCTGTCTGCGTGACAAACTGGGGCGTTTTAATGCCGATGCGCGCCAGTTGGTAACTCAGTTTTTCAGCATTTTCAGTGGATTTTATAGGCCCCATTTGGACTTTGTAAGTGGTATTTTTTTTATGCGTCGAAGTCAATATGGTGGGTTCAGGCAGGTTGTTAGAGGCGATTTTATTTTGCAATTTCAATGCTTTCTTTTGGCTACCAAAGCTACCCAGTTGTAAGTAAACTTTTTTATGTTGGCTCTCTGCTGCTTTCTGGATTTGTGGCAGGGCTTGCAGCGGGGTGATGGCCTTAATCTCCACCTTACCGGTACCTTCGCTTTGGATGCCCAGTTTTTTAGCGGCCGCATAGGATAAGTCTAACAACCTGTTACCCACATAAGGCCCCCTGTCGTTAATCTTAACCACAATGGTTTTGTTGTTTTCCAGGTTAGTGACCTCAGCGTACGACGGAATAGGCAAGGTTTTGTGGGCTGCGGTCATTTCATACATGTTAAATATTTCGCCAGTGGCCGTCTTTCTACCGTGGAATCCTGGGCCGTACCAAGAAGCAATGCCTTTTTTTATGTATCGGGCAATACGGGGCAGCCAGCTTTCCCGTTGTGCGGATTCTTTGAAACTCTCCTTGTCATTTTCATGCGAAAAAGGCTTCTCTTTCAACTGGATTACCGAGTGTTGCCTAGTTTGAAGGGTCGTTTGGGAAGGCAGTTGAAGTGCGACAAGGTCTGCCTTTGGCGGCGAAGCTTGTTGGGAAATGAAGGGGGTTTGGATCTGTGCTTCGCTTGTTTTTAGCTGACTACTCGAACAGCCGACTAGAACCAGTATTAACGGTATGATTATGATTTTGTTCATAAATTGAGGAAACTCTTAGATTAGAAATGGCAAGGCTTAACTGATAAACAGCCATTGCATATAGGGGGCTGTGGTTGTAGCGGGTAATCACATGGAAGTTGTCTAATGCGTCCCATAATTCTTCGCCATTCTCTTGTTCAAAAGCGATAATTTTCGCTTTTTTGGGTGAAAGTAAAGGTTTACTTATGTTTGAGTTTATTGAATTAGACTTTACGAAGCTTAAGCTTTCCTTAATGGAGGGAAAAGATTTTGGGGATTTGTGAACTTCGTCACGAATTTGAAAAGCAACAGGCTGGCCTGCTTGCCAACCATGTTTTGCAAAATAGTTTGCAACACTAGCAATCACATCGCTGGGGTTATGCCAAATATCTCGACGGCTATCCCCATTAAAATCAATAGCATAATTTCTATAGCTACTGGGCATAAACTGTGGCATCCCCATCGCCCCCGCATAAGAACCCGTTGGGGTTAGCGGGTCGATACGTTCTTCTCGGCATAGCAATAAAAAATGCTCCAGCTCACTGCGAAAAAATTTACTCCGCGGCGGGTACGCAAAAGCAAGCGTCGATAAGGCATCAATGACGCGATGATGCCCCGTATTTTGCCCATACTGGGTTTCAACACCGATAATGGCGACGATAATGGCCGCAGGAACGCCTGTATTTTTCTCGACTGAGGCCAAAGTTTCCGCATTTTCATCCCAAAATTGGACACCTGCCTTGATCCTGGGTTGTTTCAGGAATATTTTTCGGTATTTGTACCAAGGCAAGCCTTCTGACGGCGACGAGATTCTTTTGATGATATCTTCTTTGAGCTCCACCTTGTCAAATAAACCGGTAAGCGCCGCTTCGTTAAATTGGTGCGTTGCCACCATTTGCTTGATAAACCCATCGACCGTTGCTTGATCCTTGATTTGACCCGCGCAAGACAAAATGACAAGGCAATGGGAGATAATGAAGAGTCGGCGCAATAGGCTGGTAGCTTTCATGGTCTTTATTCCGGGATAAAATTTTTATGGGTTTGTATAGACATAAGAATGCCAAAACCCGCCAATAAGGTGACAACCGAGGTGCCGCCATAGCTAATCATGGGTAAAGGCACGCCAACAACCGGCAGGACACCGATGACCATGCCGATATTGACGAACACATACACAAAAAAGGTGAACGCCAAGCTGCCTGCCAGCAAGCGGCTGAAGGTGTCCTGGGCTTGCGATGCGATATATAAGCAGCGCCCAATGACCAGCAGATAAAGGGCTAACAGGCCTAAGCAGCCAAATAAGCCAAATTCTTCGGCAAATACTGCAAAAATGAAATCGGTCGAGCTTTCCGGCAGAAATTCCAACTCAGACTGTTTACTGCCCAACCAACCTTTACCGTAGATACCGCCGGAGCCTATGGCAATTTTCGATTGGATAATATGGTAACCCTTGCCCAATGGGTCGGCTTCCGGATCCAACAGCGTTATGATACGGGCGCGTTGATAATCATGAAGAAAATAATGCCAGACGATGGGCGCCAAAGCGGACAGTGATGCCAAAATTGCCAGGATGAAGCGCCAGGACAATCCCGCAAAAAACAGCACCGCTGCGCCGGAACTGGCCACTAATATTGCGGTCCCGAGGTCGGGCTGCTTGGCTATTAACAGCGTAGGTATAAGGATAAGTACGCCAGCGATTAAGAGTTGCTGGGGCTTGGGCGGCAAAGCATAATCAGCAAGATACCAGGCAATCATCATGGGTGTGGTGATTTTGAGCATTTCCGAAGGTTGAAACCGGAAACTGCCCAGATCCAGCCAGCGGGTTGCGCCCTTACCCGTATGCCCTACTATGAATACTGCAATCAGCAAGACAATGCCTACGCCAAACAACACCGCTGAATAGCGCTTAAATTGGTGCGGATTAATGTGCGCCAGCACGGCCATAAGCAAGTAAGCCAAGCCCACCCGAAAAGCCTGCCGCACCAACAGTGCCGTCTCTTGGCTTCCGGCGCTGTAGAGTATGACAAAACTTAACAAGGAGATAAGCAGCAAGCAGATAAACAAGGGGATGTCGATGTGCAACTTGCCGAGTATGCGCTCGGTGAGCGTGGGGATATGGAATTGCTCGCGCCGGGACTCGATTTTCATGGCTGTGCCTGCTTATCGCTCAAATATTGTTTGATGACCTTGGCCGCAATGGGCGCCGCCACTGAGCCGCCATGGCCGCCATTTTCAACAATCACAGCAATGGCAATTTTAGGGTCATCAGCGGGTGCAAAAGCAATAAACAAGGCATGGTCGCGGTTTTTCTTGTCAATTTGATGCTCGTTATAACTGGCGTTTTGTTTGATATTTATGACTTGGGCGGTTCCGGTTTTACCGGCGATGTGATAATTGATGTCCAACCCTATGCTTCTTGCCGTCCCCCTGTTACTGTGGATAACATTAACCATAGCCGCAATTACCGTATTGATATTATTGGGCTTTAGTGGAATTGTTTTGTCCGGGGTTATTTCTTCTTCCCTAGTTGTAGACTTCGGGACAATTTTACCGACTAAATGGGGCGTAACGATTTTACCCTTATTTGCCAACGTAGCGGTGGCCCTGGCAAGTTGCAGTGGCGTAACCTGATGATAACCTTGCCCTATCCCTGCGATCAAGGTTTCGCCAGGAAACCATACCTGGCTTTTTTTACCCCATTTCCATTCCCTGGAAGGCAGTAGCCCTGATTTTTCTTCATCCAGGTCTATGCCCGTTTTTTCACCAAAACCGAATTGCTGCAAGAAACTATGGATACGGTCGATGCCTAACATGCCTGCCAGCCGGTAAAAATAGACATCACATGATTGGGTAATCGCCTCGCTTACATTCACCGCGCCGTGGCCGGTTTTTTTCCAATCCCGATAACGGTGCGGGTGCTTGGGCAACTGATAGTACCCTGGACAGAACAGTTGTTGCTTAGTGCCGACGGTGTCATATTCAAGCCCGGCCATTGCCATAAACGGCTTTATGGTGGAGCCGGGCGGGTACAACCCACGAAGGGCGCGGTTATACAGCGGTTGGTCTGGCGAAGCTTGCAAGGCTTGATAAGCGGCATTACTTATGCCGACAACAAAAGGGTTAGGGTCGAAACCGGGGCGGCTGACGAACGTCAACACGCCCCCGGTTTTAATGTCGATGGCAACGACAGCGCCCGTGTAGGTTTCCAGGGCATCGTAAGCAATTTTTTGCAACTCTATGTCCAATGCCAAATAGAGGTTGGCCCCGGCAATCGGGGCGACTTCTTTAAGGGTTTTTAGGGGGCGGCCTTGAACGTTGGTTTCTATTTCTGAATACCCCGTTTTCCCATGTAATTCTGCTTCATAAGAACCTTCGACACCCAGTTTTCCAATAAACGTGGAGCCTCGGTATTCGGCTATGGGCAGCTCTTTCAGTTCATCTTCATTGATGCGCCCGACATAACCAACGACATGCGAGGCCAAGTCGCCGTAAGGATAGTTCCTTGACTGGCGGATATGGACATCAACGCCACGATAAAAAGGCCGCACCACGGCAAATTTTGCCACTTCTTCTTGCGTCATGTTAGCCAGCAGCACAATGCCGGTAAAGCGTTTTTGGCGTTTGCGTAGCTTTTGGAATTGCTCTATTTTTTCATCCGGTATGTTGAGCAATTTTTTTAGCCTTAATAGGGTGTCGTCCAAATCACTGACTTGGTCAGGGACCAGTTCTAGGCTGTAAGTTTGTGTGTTTTCAGCCAAGATATTGCCACGGTTGTCATAGATGATGCCACGGGAGGGTACCGTTGGCTCGAGCTTGATGCTGTTTTCTTTGGCAAGGGTCGAATAGTGCTGGTGGCCCGCAACTTGTAGATAAACCAGCCGGATAATGAGGCCAGCACTCAATGCCATGATGATGATAAAGGCCGAGACAATACGCCCCACAAACAGTTGGCTCTCTACCGGATTGTCCTTGATGGTTATATTACGGGGCATAGCGACGATTATCGGCCAAATTGATAATGGGCCTTAATCGGTCCTGATAGGCTTTGCTAATCGGACAAACCGCAACACGGTATAAACCAATGGCCAACACAGTGTGCCGACAAAAACGGAAAGCCAGAAGGTGGGCTTTAATTGTGCGCTACCTTGAATATTTTTAATGAAAAACAGCAAAAGTTGCGACAACAACAAACAAAAAAAGATGAATAGCGCCTGTTGGATAAAAGGCAACAGGCGCAACCGCTTGTGCAATGACAGGCAAAGGTAAATGACTAACGAATAAGCCAAGGCATATTGGCCGAACATCCTCCCAGTCAACACATCGGTGAGCAAGCCGAAGCTCCAGGCATGAAAAATGCCGACGCGTTCAGGCACGGCCAACGACCAGTAGATCAGGGTCAATAGCACCCAGTCTGGGTTGTAAACGGCAAACATGGCTGGTAATGGCGCTATTTTTAGGCACATTGCCACAACAATGGTAAAGATAATACGGCCAAAGCCATAACTGTTATTCATTAGCATTCTCCTCCACACCCGCTTGCGTGGGTGCTTGCATAGGCACAAGGGAAACCGGTTGTTTGTCGCCCCATACAATCATCAATTCCCTATTACGATCAAGCAATGCTTTTGGGGTCGCCGTGATCCGCTTGTTAGCGGGCGGGGTAAACTTGTCAACAACCGCCACTGGATAGCCTTGCGGGAAAGTGCCACCCAAACCTGATGTGATCAGCAAATCCCCAGGGCGTATGTCTGCATTATCCGGCAAAAAAGGCAATTTAAGCCGATTTAGCTCACCGCTGCCAACCGCAATGGTTAATAGCCCATTACGGTTGACCTGCACCGGAATGGCATGGTTTGGGTCGGTGATTAGCATGATTTCCGAGCTGCTGGGCAACGCCCGAAAGACCTGCCCCACTATGCCGTTGGCATCGACCACCGGCTGTTGCGGGTGCACGCCAAAACGGGTGCCTTTATTGACCACCACTATATTCTCATAAGGCGGGACGATATTGACAGACAGCAATTCAGTGACCAGCACTTGCTCGCCCAGCTTAAAAGAATTTTCCAGCAAAGCCCTTAGGCGGATGTTTTCCTGCTCCAATGCCTCGAATTTGAGGAGGCGGATTTGGTTGAGGAACTGTGTTTCGCGCAGTTTTTTGTTGTCTTCTTTTAACGACGAGTACGAACTGAACGAATTCCTGATTCGATCCGCTGTTTCCGTAGGCAGGTCAACGAGATATTTGACGGGATCGACGGCCAGGGATAATGCTGCGCGGATCGGGTCCAGGCGAGAGCCGATGTGTTCGGTTGTCAATAGGGCGATTGAGGCCACTACTGCAATGAACAGGCGCGTATGGATGGATGGGCCTTCGGCAAATAACAGTTTTATGGCGGAGGTCTCTTATCAGTTTATAAAATGGGCTGGGTATGAGAAAGCTGTCACTATACCCAAAGACTGCGAAGTTGGCTTAAATGGTTTCAGTTACCGCCAACAGAATAAGCATTTAGCCACAAGGCTGGCCTACTCAAAGGAATAGGCGGACATTCCTTTTTTATCAATCATTTCTAGCACCATGCCGCCACCTCTGGCAACACAGGTCAAAGGGTCGTCGGCGATATGCACCGGTAGGCCGGTTTCTTCAGTAATAAGACGGTCAATATCCTTTAACAGAGCGCCGCCCCCCGTTAAATAGATGCCCCTGCTGGCAACATCAGAGCCAAGTTCGGGCGGCGTTTGTTCCAGGGCAAATTTTACCGCGCTGATGATGCCGGACAAGGGTTCCTGCAATGCTTCAAGGATTTCGTTGCTGTTTAATGCAAAGCTGCGCGGTACGCCTTCGGCTAAGTTGCGGCCACGGACTTCTATTTCCCTGACTTCACTGCCAGGATACGCCGTGCCAATTTCAATTTTAATTCTTTCGGCGGTCGCTTCGCCAATTAAAGTGCCATAGTTCCTGCGCACGTAATTGATGATGGCCTCGTCAAAACGGTCGCCGCCGATACGAACTGAGTTTGAATAAACGATACCGTTGATCGAAATAATCGCCACCTCCGAAGTTCCGCCGCCGATGTCCAGCACCATTGAGCCGCAGGGTTCATCGACCGGAAGGCCTGCCCCAATCGCAGCGGACATCGGCTCTTCAATCAGGAAAACTTCACGGGCACCGGCCATTGCCGCCGATTCCCTGATGGCACGGCGTTCCACCTGGGTAGATCCACACGGGACGCAGATCAGGATACGTGGGCTGGGGCGTAGCAGTTTGCTCTTGTGGACTTTTTCAATAAAAAACCGCAACATTCTTTCAGTGACCGCAAAATCGGCAATCACGCCATCTTTTAGTGGCCTGATTGCGGTGATGTTGCCGGGTGTCCGGCCTAACATTCGCTTTGCTTCCGCACCCACAGCGGCAATACTCTTGGTGCCGCGTACCTTGTCCTCTTTAATGGCGACCACTGACGGTTCGTTGAGGACTATGCCCTGGCCGGGAATGTATATGAGGGTGTTGGCGGTCCCAAGATCAATTGACAAATCGTTTGAAAAAAGGCCGCGAAATCTTTTGAACATTTTTTACCTGCGTCCAGAGAGAAGGGGAATTAAACCGTCATACTTTATCAATCAAGCGGGTATTCGGGCAAGTTATAAAGTATTATAGTTTACGGCTTTGGTTTTAATAGGGTAGAAAATGACCTTAACGGCAGACGATGTAAAGAAGATCGCGCATTTGGCACGGTTGGGTATTGACCAACAAGATATTGGCGCTTATGCCAAAGATTTGTCCGGCATGTTGGCGCTGATGACGCAAATGGGCGAAACGGATACCGACGGCGTGATGCCTATGGCGCATCCCATGGATCAAACCCAGCGCTTACGGGCTGATGAAGTGACGGAGAGTGACAACCGCAATAATTTTCAGGCGATTGCGCCCCAAGTTGAAGAGGGGCTTTATCTAGTCCCTAAAGTTATTGAGTGAAAGGATGTCGCGTGCATAATAAATCAATAAAAGAGTTAGCCCAAAGTTTGCGGTCGGGCGAATTTTCCAGCGTAGAATTGACGCAATCATTTTTGGCCAGAATTAAACAGCATCAATCGTTGAATTGCTTTATATCCGTTACGGAAGATTTGGCGTTGCAAGCCGCCAAGCGTGCCGATGCCAGGATTGCCAACGGCGATGCCAGCTTGCTTACCGGAATACCCATCGCACAAAAAGATATTTTTTGTACACAAGGCGTTAAGACTTCCTGTGGTTCAAAGATGCTGGACAATTTCATCGCTCCATACAACGCAACCGTCGTCGAAAAACTGAATGCCGCTGGGGCGGTCATGCTGGGTAAGCTCAACATGGACGAATTCGCCATGGGTTCATCCAACGAAACCAGCTATTATGGCGCGGTCAAAAACCCCTGGCACACGGATTCAGTTCCTGGCGGTTCGTCCGGCGGCTCGGCGGCGGCTGTAGCAGCAAGGTTGTCGGTCTGTGCGACCGGTACCGATACCGGCGGGTCAATCCGTCAGCCAGCGGCACATTGCGGCATTACTGGGTTAAAACCGACTTACGGGCGTGTGTCGCGTTATGGCATGATCGCTTATGCTTCGAGTCTCGATCAAGGTGGGCCTATGGCACGTAGTGCGGAAGACGCCGCTATCTTGATGCAAGCAATGGCGGGTTTTGATGACAAAGATTCCACCAGTGTTGATATGACCGTACCGGATTATCAAGCAGGTTTGGGCGCTGGCCTTGAAGGCTTAAAAATCGGCTTGCCGAAAGAATTTTTTGGGGACGGCTTAAGCAAAAATGTTGCAACAGTCGTTGAACAAGCTATCCAGGAATACCAAAAACTGGGGGCAACAGTTAAAGAAGTCTCCATGCCCAATCTTAATCTGGCGATACCCGCTTACTACGTTATCGCACCCGCAGAATGTTCCGCGAATTTGTCCCGTTTTGACGGCGTGCGCTTTGGTTATCGTTGCGAAAATCCTCAGGATTTGACCGATTTATATACCCGCTCCCGTGGTGAAGGTTTTGGTAAGGAAGTTAAGCGCCGCATTCTCATGGGCACTTACGCGCTATCGGCAGGTTACTACGATGCTTATTACATCAAGGCGCAACAAATTCGCCGCCTGATTAGCAACGATTTTAAGACGGCTTTATATGAAGTCGATGTCATTATGGGGCCAGTCACGCCCAGCACCGCTTTCGGGATCGGTGAAAAAATTGGCAACCCGATTGAAATGTATTTGTCCGATATTTATACCATCGCCATTAACCTTGCCGGTTTGCCCGCCATGTCCATTCCAGCAGGTTTTGCAGAAGGCAAACCCGTGGGCTTGCAGGTTATCGGTAATTATTTTGCTGAGGAACGATTATTGAACATAGCGCACAAGTATCAGCAAGTAACTGATTGGCATCAGCAGATTCCCAAAGGATTTGAATAGGAGCGGCACATGGAAACTTCTCAAAAACATGAATGGGAAACCGTGATCGGGCTGGAAATCCATACCCAGCTTGCCACCAAGTCAAAGATATTCTCAGGCGCGGCGACCGCTTATGGAGCTGAACCCAACACCCAAGCCTGCGCGGTCGATTTGGGCTTGCCCGGCGTATTGCCCGTGTTGAACGAACAAGCGGTTATGATGGCGGTTAAGTTTGGTTTGGCAATAGCCGCCGAAATCGCCCCGTATTCGGTCTTTGCCCGTAAAAACTATTTTTACCCAGACCTTCCGAAAGGCTACCAAATTAGCCAGTTTGAACTGCCGATTGTCGGTAACGGCCATCTGGATATTGACGTGGACGGCACAACCAAACGCATCGGCATAACCCGCGCCCATCTGGAAGAAGATGCCGGGAAGTCCTTACATGAAAACTTCCACGGCATGAGCGGCATCGACCTGAACCGTGCAGGTACGCCGCTGCTGGAGATCGTCTCTGAACCGGAAATGCGCTCGGCGAAAGAAGCCGTGGCTTATATGAGAAAGATGCACGAACTCGTCAGGTATTTGGGCATTTGCGACGGCAACATGCAGGAAGGCTCATTCCGCTGCGATGCCAATGTGTCAGTACGACCTAAAGGGCAAAAAGAATTTGGCACACGAGCCGAAATCAAGAACATCAACTCCTTCAAGTTTGTCGAAAAAGCCATCAACCATGAGGTCGAGCGGCAGATTGAGTTGATCGAAAACGGCGGTAAGGTCGTCCAGGAAACCCGGCTTTATGATGCCAATAAAGACGAAACCCGCTCCATGCGGAGCAAAGAAGAAGCCAATGATTACCGCTATTTCCCCGATCCTGACCTGCTGCCAGTGCATATCAGCGAGGAATTCAAAGCGCAAATCAAGGCACAGTTACCTGAGTTGCCGGAAGCCAAAAAGCTAAGGTTTAAGGAACAATATCAACTCGATGATGAAAACGCAGGCATACTGACTGCTTCACGCCAGTTAGCGGATTATTTTGAAGCCTTGGTCAAAGAATCGTCCTGCGAAGCCAAGCTGTGTGCCAACTGGATGACAGGCGATCTGTTGGCGGCACTTAACAAAGCAGGCTTGGAAATTACCGAATCGCCAGTGAACTATCAGCGTTTCGCGGGTCTATTGGTGCGTATTAATGACAATACGATTTCCGGCAAAATCGCCAAACAAGTGTTTGAGTTGATGGGGCAATCAAACGCCACAGCCGATCAAATTATTGTGGAAAAAGGCCTGAAACAAATTACCGATACCGGTGCAATCGAAGCCATTATCGATAAGATCATTGCCGACAACCCTGGCCAAGTGGAGCAATACCTCAGCGGTAAAGATAAAGTATTCGGCTTTTTTGTCGGTCAGGTCATGAAAGAGATGCAAGGAAAGGCAAACCCTGCCGAAGTCAATAAGATGTTGAAAGCTAAATTGAAATAAAAGACCGCATCGTTCCCACGCTCCGCGTGGGAACGATAAGAAAGGCTCCAGGGACTATAAAGCGTCGGAGTGCGGGTACTGTGAAAAGTGACATAAATAATTAGAAAAGTACGCTATAAATTGGAGGAATCATGCACGAAACACCCAAAAAGCTGTTTAATTATTTCCTGATCGGTATTTTGGCGGTTATCCCCATTGTGGTGGTGTTACAAATTATTTTGTTCATTAAAAGCCTATTGATGAGTCTATTTGGCTTTGTGCATGGTTACTCGGAAAACTACCTGTACACCTTTGTATTTTTTATGATCAGTTTTTTTATCCTGGTTTACATTGGCCGTGAAATCTTCAAAAAGAGCCGACCCATACTCATCGGCGCTTTTGAAACGGTGATCGAACGGATTCCTTTTTTAAATACCATTTACCGTGTGATCAAAAAAGTGACCGCCATGTTCACCAGGGATAACCAAACTATCGCCAAAGAAGTGGTCTATGTGGAATACCCCAAAGAAGGTATTTGGGTTCCCGCCTATGTCACCAACCGATACGAAAACAAGGTGGTACTGTTTATTCCGACCTCGCCCAACCCGACTTCTGGCTTTACCGTGATTGTCGATAAGTCAAAAATCGTCGAATCCGAGATGGACATCGAAGATGCCACCAGCTTTATCGTAAGCGTCGGGGTTGATTATGACAAAGCTAAAGAAATGACCCAATTGCCTTAGCCAACACACAATACAGTTCAGAATAATATGCCTAAAATTCTCGCCTTTTCCGGTAGTGCCAGGAAGGAATCCTACAACCAGAAACTCGTGCAGATTGCCGCGCTTGGCGCACAGCAAGCTGGCGTGGAAGTCACTGTCGTCAATCTGGCGGATTATCCCATGCCAATCTTTAACCAAGACCTTGAAATGGCAGAGGGAATGCCACAACCCGCGCGGGCATTTAAAGAATTGCTAATTGCCCATGACGGCCTCCTTATTGCTTCTCCAGAATACAATAGCGCGTTCAGCCCCTTGCTAAAAAATGCCATCGACTGGGCCTCTCGGCGGGAAGGGGACGAAGCGCCCCTGCTGGCCTTTCGGGGCAAGGTCGCCGTGCTTATGGCGGCTTCTCCTGGCGCATTAGGTGGCCTAAGAGGGTTGGTGTTTTTACGGATGTTGCTGGCAAACATCGGCATTACCGTCTTGCCCGACCAACTCGCGGTAGCCCAAGCTGACAAGGCATTCCATGACGATGGGCATTTGCTGGATAATAACAAGCAGGATTCAATCCTCAAATTGGGTATCTCATTAGCGCAACATTTAATAAAATTAAAATAATCGACTTTGTTTTTTAACACGAAATTAGGAAACAGGCTTCCATGTTTGGCAGAAATTACCCAAGAATAATATCAAAAGCCGTATCCATTTCTAAGAGGACCCTATGCCGAATCTAAAGCGTATACCCGCAATCATTGCAGCGACACTGGGCATTGCCGTTGTCCTGTATGTCGCATTCTATTTTATATTTCTCGACTTGTTTGTCGATTTATGGTGGTTTCAATCCATAAAGCTCGAACATTATTTTTGGTTGCGGTTGCTCTACAAGTTTTTCCTGTCAGGCGCAGTCACCCTGTTTTTTTTCACGATTTTCTTTTTTCATTTCTGGATAGCGTCCCGTTACCTCGGCTTGAATCCGCAGGATGAAGTCTTAAGCAATTTTGATAAAAACGTACGGTTTCAGAAGTTTTCGGAAAAATTTCTGTACGGTTCGGCGAAAATCTACACCCCTGTTTCATTGATATTAGCCATCTTCATAGCCATACCCTTCTATGACCAATGGGAAACGTCTTTGCTTTACTTTTTTGGCGGCCGGTCGGGCGTTGCGGACTCAGTTTATGGCAATGACATCGGCTTCTATCTGCTGTCTTACCCTATTTACAAACTGATCCAGCCGGAGCTGTTAAGCACAGCCGCCTTGATATTTATCATGGTGGGGACGCTGTATTGGCTGGAACACATCTTTGTCCCCAACCAAAGCAAAGAATTTCATCCGGGCGCAAAAATACATTTGGGCGTTTTGATCGGTTTTGTAGTCCTTTTTGTCGTGTGGGGCTTTTTGCTACAGCGGTTTTCATTATTGTATACCGACTCCCATGAGCCGGTATTTTACGGTCCCGGCGTCATCGAAATTCGCTACCAATTGCCGCTGATCTGGTTGGGGATAGTTTCTTTCCTTGCGATGGCAGTCATGGCGGGGTTGTTTATCTTTTCAGATAAGCATCGGGGCAAGACACCTTTTTTAATATCGCTGGCGACATTCCTCGTTATTTGGGGATTACCAAAAGTCGATTTTATCCCCGAATTGATTACGAAGTATATTGTTAACCCGAATCCTGTCAGGACAGAAAAACCATTTATCCAACACAACATTGATGCCACTTTTGATGCGTATGATTTAAAAAATATCACCAGCGTCGATTTGCCAATAAAACTCAATGCTGCAGAAGACATTGCGACTTGGAGCAGCCAAAAACGCTTCGAAAACATTCCGGTATGGGACAGGGAGCATCTCATCAGCAGCTACAAACAGTTGCAAGAAATAAGGCCGTATTATCAAATTATGAATATTGATGAAGACCGGTACTATATTCTTGACCACACACGCCAAGTCAATTTAGCTGCAAGGGAAGTTAACACCTCAAAGCTGCCGGATGCGGCGCAGAATTGGGAGAACATGCATTTACGTTACACCCACGGCTATGGCGCTGTTGTCACTTCCGCCGCCCAAGATGCGGATAAGCCCTTGGTGTGGTATTTGCGTGACCTGAACATGTCTTCGTCGGCAGGGCTTGATGTCAAGTTCCCTGATATTTATTACGGTGAAGGCGATTACGGTTACGTCATCGTACCTAATAAACTAAAAATTGCCGATATTTCCGGTAGTAACTTAAGCGAAGATCCGGGGATTTCCAAGGCTTATCATGGGGAAGGCGGCATACCCATCAGTTCATTGTTCAAAAAGGCACTGTTGGCTATCTACCTGAAAGAGGAAAAAATCTTCTTTTCAACCAATATCAACGATGAAAGTAAAGTTAAGGTTTACAGGAATATCACTGAGCGCGTAAAAAAATTGACACCCTTTTTGCATCTGGATAATGACCCCTATCTAGTTATTGGCAAGGACAGGTTTTATTGGGTTCTGGACGCGTACACCTTGTCGGACAAATATCCGGTCGCCAAACCGCAAGAATTCGAGTTTACAAAAGATAAGCGCAGCTTTAATTACATCCGTAACTCGGTCAAGATCGTCGTCGATGCTTACGATGGCGATGTGGATTATTATGTTTCCGACCCATCGGACTCTCTCATCCAGGCACATGACAATGCTTATCCCGGCCTGTTTAAAAACCTGAATGAGATGCCTGATGAGCTACGCAAACATCTACGCTATCCGCGTGATCTCTATCAACTACAAATGAATGTATTTGCCAAATACCATCAGCAAACCCCAGAAGCCTTTTATGAGCAAGGTGAAACCTGGCAATTTGCGAAAGTCCGGGACAATCCAGTCATGCCGTATTACCAGACCATGGATTTCGGTAATTGCAAGGATCGGGAAGAATTCGTATTGATCAACCCGATGACACCGGTAAATCGCGACAACTTGAGCATGATTGGTCTGGCGGGTGTGATGGACAAAGATAAATGTGGAGCCGACTACAAGCCGGGCATCACCGTCTATAAATTTGGTAAAGATGTGCAAGTCAACGGGCCTGCACAGGTCGAAGCCTTAATCAACCAAGATCCCGACATATCAGCAAGTTTTACCCTCTGGGGCCAGTCTGGTTCTACGGTTGAAATGGGGCGCATGATTATCCTGCCGATGGGCAATACGGTACTCTATGTACAACCCATTTATCTGACTTCGACCAAAACCAAAATTCCTGAATTAAGCCGCGTCATCGTCGCCATAGGTAACCGGGTGGTTATGGATAAGACACTCTGGTCTGCATTTAACCGGCTAAAGCAGTTTTACCTCAAAGATGCGGCTGAAGTTAAAGAGACGGGGGCATCTAAGGCGATTGTTAAGCCGGAGGGGCAATAAATGCACGGCGCAGCCTAAAGGAAGCTTTGGGCGGGGGCGGCAGATCATATTATAGATTCGGCCTTTTAATGTTTGAACCGTTCGTGCTGAGCTTGTCGAAGCACATAAGCCTTTTGACAGGCTCAAGGCGAACGAAAGTTAAAGCTTCATAAGGCCGAATCAATAAGGCAGCACCGTTTCTGGGTATCGCCTTTGTGCTATCCGCCACTCGATAAAACACCAAACACCGGACAAAAAAAAGGCCACAACTCATTGAGAGTTGCGGCCTTTCTTATGAAATCAAATTAGAAACTAAGCAATCGCCTTAACTTTCGCGCTCAAACGGCTTTTGCCGCGTGCTGCCTTGTTTTTATGGATAAGTCCTTTGTTGACGGCTGAATCGATAATAGGCTGGGCGGTGTTAAAGGCGGCTTGAGCCTTTTCTTTGTCGCCTGCTTTAACGGCGGCAAGCACCTTCTTGATGAAAGTACGCAGGTTGCTGCGTTGTCCTGCGTTGCGAACACGGCTCTTTTCGGCTTGTTTCGCGCGTTTTTTAGCTTGTGCTGTATTAGCCATAGTGTCTATTTCTTTACAAAGTGAGTTATCTGACCGCGCATTATCATTATAAATGGTATCATTGTCAACATTTACGTGCTACGCAAACAGGATGAGTAGTGGGCAAGCGGCTTTTTAAGGCAACCGTTGTCGTCAGCAGTATGACATTGGTTTCCCGGCTTTTGGGATTTGTTCGGGATATGCTGATTGCCCGGCTTTTTGGGGTGGATTTGGCAACTGACGCTTTTTTTGTGGCGTTCAAAATCCCGAACTTATTGCGCCGTCTCTTTACCGAGGGGGCGTTTGCCCATGCCCTTGTGCCGGTCATGGCTAACCATCAAGGGGACAAGTTCGCCTTAAAGCAATTCATCGGCAAGACGGTAGGTACGTTAGCGGCATGGACACTGCTGATTACGCTGGCAGCAATGGTTTTAGCCCCGTTGCTCATACTGGTATTGGCACCCGGTTTTGCCTGGCAGGGGACGCAATATGGACTGGCAGTGACCTTGTTGCGGATCATGTTGCCATTCGGCTTATGTATTGTTTTGGTGGCTTTCGCAGGTGCGGTGCTTAATGCCCATGAGCATTATGCCATTCCGGCATTAACGCCGATCATCCTTAATATCAGCATGATTGCCACGGCCTTATGGCTTGCGCCTTTGATGGATATTTCGATTATGGCTTTGGCCTGGGGCGTGTTTGCGGCGGGTATTGTGCAGTTTTTGTTTCAGCTGCCCAGCCTGATAGGTTTGGGTTTGCTGCCCAAGTTAACGATTAGGCTGAAAGACCCTGATGTAAGCAGGGTAATAAAAAGGCTACTGCCAGCCATATTCAGCGCTTCGGTCACGCAGATCAATTTGCTTTTGGATACCTTGATTGCTTCTTTTTTGGTCAGTGGTAGTGTGTCTTGGCTGTATTATTCAGACCGTTTGGTAGAATTCCCTTTGGGCATTTTAGGGGTAGGATTGGCGACGGTAATCCTGCCCAATCTTACCAACCATCATGCTGTAGACGACACGGCAGCTTTTTCAAGGACACTGGATTGGGGTTTACGTTTGGTGTTGCTGGTGGGAATGCCTGCCACTATCGGGTTGTTCGTCCTTGCCGAACCCATGCTGTCAACCTTGTTCCAATATGATGAATTCACCATCAATGATGTACATAAAGCGGGGCAGAGCCTAAAGGCTTATTCGGTCGGTTTGCTGGGCTACCTTTTTATTAAGATTCTAGTGCCCGGTTTTACTTCACGTCATGACCTGAAAACACCCGTCCGCTATGGCATGGTTGCAATGATAACCAGTCTGGCGTTGAATGTGCTGGTCATTCCGTTGGCACATGCTGGGCTCGCGCTGGCAACATCATTAGGTGCATTGTTGAATGCAGCATTGCTGTTGAAAAGACTATTGCAGGATAAAACTTATCAACTTGGAAACGGCTGGTTGCTGTTTTTGGGGCGCGTTACGTTAGCAAGCACTGTGATGGCGGTCTGTTTGTATTATTTTGTTGACGATAGTTGGTGGAATCAATGGACATCAACGGACAGAGTAATCAATCTGGTCAAATGGATAAGCATAGGTTGCATCGTGTATGTGCTGACATTAACACTTTCTGGCCTGAGACTAAGGCATTTGACGGGCGCAAGTGATAAAATCGCCAGCTTTTGATCTATCATCCATTCATGCGCTTAATTAAAGGGATACCACATACACCAGTCTTCAAAAACGGTTGTGTCCTGTCTATAGGGAATTTCGACGGCGTACATTTAGGCCACAAGGCGGTGATAGAAAAATTGGCTGAACGCGGCAAGCAATTGGGCCTACCCGTTGTCATCATGATTTTTGAACCGCAGCCCCTGGAATATTTTTTGGGGGCAAAAGCTCCATCTCGATTGACGGGTTTAAGGGAGAAAGCAAATCAATTTGCGAAACTGCCCGTTGATGATTTAGTCATAGTGCGATTTAATAAACAATTCGCCGATTATGACGCAGAGCGGTTTGTTGAGGAAATGTTAGTCAACCGCTTGAATGTCAAACATCTGGTAATTGGTGATGATTTTCGGTTTGGTAAAGCGAGGCAAGGCGATTTTGCCATGCTTAAAGCGAAAGGTGATGTACATGGTTTTAGGGTGCAAGATACCGGTTCCTTACAAGTTGATGGCCTGCGGGTCAGCAGCACCTTGATTAGAAATGCCCTGGCAGTAGGTGATCTGGAAAAGGCTGAAGCCATGTTGGGTTATCGCTATTCAATTTGTGGGCGCGTTATCCACGGTGATAAGCGCGGCAGGACTATAGGTTATCCGACTGCCAATATTAGGATAGCGAGAAAGAATCTCCCCATCAGTGGCGTTTTTGCTGTCACCATGACGGGAGTAAATGACATGGAGATCCAGGGCGTAGCCAATATCGGCATTCGCCCAACTGTTGATGGTAGCAATAAAGTAATCCTGGAAACCTACTTGTTCGACTTTGACCAAGACATCTATGGCTATAAGGTGACAGTGCATTTTAAACAGAAGATTAGGGCAGAGCGGCGGTTTCAGACCGTGGACGAGCTGAAAGAACAGATAGTAGCTGACGTGGCAGAAGCCAAGAATATTTTTGCCACACAAACAATAGAAGACAATGGATTATGACAGTAGATTATAAGGGTACACTCAATTTGCCCAACACCGCGTTCCCTATGAAGGGCAACTTGGCGCAACGCGAGCCTGAGCGGTTAAAGCGTTGGCAAGAAGGCGATCTGTATCAAGCTATCAGGACTGTTACTCAAGGTCGTCCAAAATTTATCCTGCACGATGGCCCTCCTTATGCCAATGGCGAAATCCATATCGGTCATGCAGTCAATAAAGTGTTGAAAGATTTCATAGTCAAATCCAAAACCTTAAGCGGATTCGATGCGCCTTATGTGCCGGGTTGGGATTGTCACGGCTTGCCTATCGAATTGCAGGTTGAAAAGAAAATCGGCAAAGCGGGTGCAAAGGTTGCACCTGACGTATTTCGCAAGGCCTGCCGCGAATATGCCGGTAAGCAAGTTGCTATCCAAAAAGAAGCCTTCATCCGGCTGGGTATTTTAGGCGATTGGGACAAACCTTACCTGACTATGGATTTTGCGTTTGAAGCCGGTATCGTAAGGGCTTTAGGCAGCATTACCCAGAAGGGTCATATCACCAAAGGTGCAAAACCTGTGCATTGGTGTACGGATTGTGGTTCTGCCTTAGCGGAAGCCGAAGTTGAATACGAAGACAAGCATTCACCTGCGATAGATGTGCGCTTTCGGGTTGCTGATGAAGTCAGCTTTATGGCCGCTTGCCATCATGTGCCTGAGCATGAGGGCGAGGGCGCGTTGTCGGTCGTCATCTGGACAACCACGCCGTGGACATTGCCCGCCAACCAAGCCGTCGCCTTGAATGCCGACCTTGAATATGCCGTGGTGCAGTGTGAAAAAGACGGCCGCAAAGAACGCTTGGTATTAGCCGAAGCTTTGCTTAAAGATGCTATGTCGCGATATGAAATCACTGATTACCGCGTTATTGCCTATTGCAAAGGCGCAGCGCTTGAACATCAGAAATTACAGCATCCGTTCTACGATAGGCAAGTGCCGATTATTCTGGGCGACCATGTGACGACGGAAGCTGGTACTGGCGCAGTGCATACGGCACCAGGCCACGGTCAGGATGACTACGTGGTCGGCCTAAAGTACAACCTCCCCGTTGACAACCCTGTCGGCGGTGATGGTGTATTCTTGCCCAGCACCGAATTTTTCGCTGGTGAACATGTGTTCAGTGCTAACACCCATGTTCTGGAAGTGCTGGAAGACAAGGGCAACTTGCTCCATAACCATGCCATTCTGCACAGTTATCCGCATTGTTGGCGGCATAAAACCCCGATTATCTTCAGGGCGACACCGCAATGGTTTATCTCGATGGAACAGAAGGGGTTGCGCGAGTTGGCACTAAGCGAAATCAAGCGCGTTGAATGGATTCCAGATTGGGGGCAAGCGAGGATAGAAAGTATGCTGGAAGGCCGCCCGGATTGGTGCATTTCCAGGCAGCGTACCTGGGGTGTGCCGATTACGTTTTTTGTCGATAAGGAAACCGGCGACTTGCATCCCCGCACCGGCGAATTAATCGAGCAAGTTGCCAAGCTCATCGAACAGAAAGGCATAGATGCCTGGTTTGAATTGGATGCCGCTGACTTGTTGGGCGCGGAAGCCGAACAATACCAAAAAATGACCGATACCCTGGATGTCTGGTTTGATTCCGGCGTAACTCACGCCTGCGTCCTCGATAAGCACGATCAATTGCAGTTCCCTGCGGATTTGTATTTAGAAGGTTCAGACCAACATCGTGGCTGGTTTCAATCTTCCTTGTTAACATCGGTTGCCAAAAATGGCGTTGCACCTTACAAAGCGGTATTGACTCATGGCTTTACCGTGGATGCCGAGGGCAAAAAGATGTCCAAATCCAAGGGCAATGTGGTTGCGCCGCAGTCGGTCATGAAGGATTTGGGCGCGGATGTGTTGCGCTTATGGGTGGCTTCCACGGATTATCGCGGCGAGATGTCGGTTTCCAACGAAATCCTGAGCCGAACTTCCGATGGCTACCGTCGATTGCGGAATACGGCGCGGTTCTTATTATCCAATTTGAGCGACTTTGATCCAGATCAGGATCTTGTCGCTACTAAAGACTTATTGGCGTTGGACCGCTGGATGTTGGATAGGGCTTGTCTGTTGCAGGAAGAAATCATCGCCCATTATGAAGCGTACCAGTTCCAGCAGATTTTCCAGAAAATCCATCACTTTTGCGTGATAGACCTAGGCGGATTTTATTTGGATATTATCAAAGACCGGCAATACACCGCCAAAACCAACGGTTTGGCCAGGCGTTCAACCCAAACTGCTATGTATCATGTGTTGGAAGCCTTAGTGCGTTGGTTAGCGCCCATTATTAGCTACACCGCCGATGAAATCTGGTCGTATATGCCCGGCAAGCGCAGCGAATCCATCTTTTTGGAAACTTGGTATCAAGGTTTGGTTGAGCTTGATTCAGCTACGCCGATGAATCGTGAGTTTTGGCAACAGGTCATGGCGGTAAGGTCCGCAGTCAGCAAGGAGCTGGAGAAAAGCAGGGCTAAGGGCGACATCGGCGCTTCGCTAAACGCGGAAGTTGAGCTGTATTGCAACGGCGAGTTTTTTGATGCCTTAAACCGATTAGGTAGTGAACTGCATTTTGTTTTTATCACCTCAAACGCTTCTGTCATTGCCGAACAGTTTAGCCCTGCCGATGCCATCCAAACTGAAATCGAAGGCGTTAGGCTAAAAGTGCTGGTTTCTGAACACCCCAAGTGCGTCCGCTGTTGGCATCAACGCTATGATGTCGGTGAACATAAGGAGCATCCCGAATTATGCGGCCGTTGCGTGTCAAACGTAGACGGCGATGGCGAACACCGCTGCTATGCGTGAGTTGGGTATGCTGAAATGGCTGTGGCTGTCCTTATTGGCAATCGTCCTGGATCAAGCGAGCAAGCTGATTGTTGACAGCTCCATGCAGCTTTACGAGTCTATCCCGCTGATGCCGTATTTTAACCTGACTTATGTGCATAACACCGGCGCGGCTTTCAGCTTCCTGAGCGAAGCTGGCGGTTGGCAGCGCTGGTTTTTTGCGGCCTTGGCGCTAATAATCAGTATTGTTTTATCGGTCTGGCTGGCGCGGTTACAAAAACATGAGACTTTGCTCGCTGTGGCATTAGCCTTAATACTGGGCGGGGCGGTAGGCAATCTCATTGACCGTTTGGCCTACGGCTACGTCATAGATTTTCTGGATGTTTACTATAACTCCTGGCACTGGCCCGCGTTTAATATTGCAGATTCAGCAATTACTTCGGGCGTGATGCTGATGCTCGCCGAGTCTTTCGGTTTAGGTAAATCCAAGCCATCTGATAGCGATTAATTCTCGCTACAACGCTACACGACACCCCTTTTAGCTTTCATGAAAGAAGCTTTTATGTCATTGGCATGAGTCAAACAGTTTCGTCCCCGTGCCTTGGATATATAGAGTGCTTGGTCTGCCGAATAGACTAATTGTGTCTTGTCCCTAATATCCTTCGATAAAGTGGACACGCCAAAACTGGCAGTGACAGGCATCTCTGGCCACGGCTCGACTTCTATGGCCTTACGAAGTTTCTCAGCCAGTAACATGGCACTGAGCTGGTTTGTATTCGGTAAAATAACAGCAAATTCCTCACCGCCATAACGCGCCACAAAGTCTACTTTCCGTGAATTCGTTTTCAGGATCCCGGCTATCTTTCGCAAATACTTGTCGCCAGTCGGATGCCCAAAAGTATCGTTAATACCTTTAAAGTGATCCAGGTCAATGATTAGCAGTGAGAGCGGGGTCAGCATCCGTTCTGCAAGCGCAATCTGATCAGTCAGCTTTTCTTGGAAAGCCCGGAAATTTTTTAATCCCGTCAGTTCATCCGTGGTGGCTAAGGTTTCAAGCCGGGTATTGGCTTCCAAAAGTTCAGTTTGTTTGACATCCAAAGCTTTGCCGGTTTCCTCCAAGGATGCATTGACTTTGTTGATTAGGCTGGTAGCCACCTCAGCCGCCCTCTTCAACCGTATGATGTGGTCTTCGTACTCATTGTGCCGATTTATAGGCATCAAGATCAAATCATTGCAGGCTTGCTGGTTGCGTTCCTGGCGTATCCCATTGATAAGCATAAGCACCTCGCCGCCGCTTTTAGATTGCAACGAAAGATAAATTTCATCCCGCTTGCCGTGGAGCTTTAGGAGGGGCAGCACTTCTGCCTGAAAAAAGAGGCGGCTTGCAACTGGCAGAATCAATTCAATATTTTGTCCCTGTAACTCTTCTGGACTATATCCAAGAATTTTCAGGAGCGTGACATTGACCATGTTTATTTTCCCGTCATCCGTAAAAGACAGAAAGCCGCATGGTGCGGTATTTAGCAGATAATCCATTTGAACTCCTAAATTTTCGTAACGCCGCTTAAGTTAGGGCGGGCGGCGTTAGGTATCCTTTGATAACCTAAATATCATCAACTTGGCTTTGGCGCATAATTTGATGGGATAGAGTCCATTGGAGCATAAAAGATCTAGCCCACTTTCTCGACATCAAAAACCGTTCCCCGAATGCCTGTCACTTTGACTTTGGTGCTAATGTCGCAGTCTTCACCATGGACTTTCCAAATGGAATCGTCCACTTTCATCTTGCCTTGGCCGTTTACTATCGGTTCGTGCAAGGAAAAAACCCTTCCGATGTATTGTGCGCCGCGTTTGTTGAGCAGTGGCTGGTCTGTTTCTGCGGGGTATTTTTTGCCGTATAGCCGCCACGCCGTCACTGCGACAACTGAAAATATCGAAAAAATAAATACCTGGATATTTAAGCTCAGTAACGGAAACAGCCAGACTATCAAGCCTGTAATAAGTCCAGATACCGCCAGCCACATGAAGAAAAACCCTGGGGTCAGCATTTCCAGGATAAGGAATGCAAACGCCAGCACCCACCAGTACCAGAACACAAACTCAATCATTGTCTTACCCCTTTTTTGCCATAGCTTCTTTTGCCAATTCGGTAATGCCGCCTAATGCGCCAATAATGTTACTGGCTTCCAAGGGCATGAAAATGATTTTGCTATTGCCCGCCGAGGCGATGTCTTTTAAGGATTCGATGTATTTTTGCGCCACAAAATAATTCACCGCTTGGATATTACCTTTGGCAATGGCTTCTGACACCATCATGGTCGCTTTGGCTTCTGCCTGCGCCAACCGTTCGCGGGCATCGGCATCGCGGTAGGCGGCTTCCTTACGACCTTCGGCTTCCAAAATAGTTGCCTGCTGTGCGCCTTCTGCACGCAGGATTTCGGACTGTCTGAGGCCTTCGGCTTCCAGGATAGAGGCGCGTTTCAAGCGCTCGGCCTTCATTTGCCGCCCCATCGCTTCGACCAAATCTTTAGGCGGCGATATGTCCTTGATTTCAATGCGGGTAATTTTAATGCCCCACGGGCCGGTCGCTTCATCAACCACTGATAACAAGCGGGCATTGATCTCATCGCGCTTAGATAGCAGTTCATCCAAATCCATAGAACCCATGACGGTACGGATATTGGTCATGGTCAGGTTCAAGATGGCCGCGTCAAGATTCCTGACTTCATAAGCGGCTTTGGGCGTATCCATGACTTGATAGAATACCACGCCGTCAACGGTGACCATCGCATTGTCTTTGGTGATGATTTCCTGGGACGGCACATTCATGACCTGTTCCATCATAATCATTTTAGCGCCGATCCGATCAATGACTGGCATGATGATGTTCAAGCCCGGCGTTAAAGTTTTGGTGTAGCGCCCAAAACGCTCGACGGTAAATTCCATGCCTTGCGTCACCGATTTGACGCTCATGACCACCAGCACAACAGCAAAGACCAACAATGTTAAAAAAACCACACCTGCACTCATAAAGCCCCCTGATTGTTTAGTCTAAGAACCTTTGGAGCAGACACTTAAGGTCGGTACTGCCCTTCTGGATGTTGATGCGGTAGATTTTAGCAGTCATCCGAACTATTGGCTGTATAAAAGTAAATCCCCAGCCCTGAAAACTTTCCTGTCCCATTATGTATAGTGGGTTTTCCAGTTTTCTTCTGGAATTTTTGTGTTATGTTGCATCCAAAGGCGTAGCTACAGGATAATGCCACTTAAAATTATAATTGTTTATGCAGGATAAAAAATGTTAGTAGAACATGCGATTAATTTAGGTATTTTGACATTACTTTTTTTTGTTGCTGGGATGATCAAGCCAAAGTGGGCCTTGTTCTTTATGGAGAAGCCCACCCGGTGGTTAGTCACTACCATCACGACTATATTTTTTATGATCTTCATGACCATGCTCGCTGAAGGCCACAGGCAGGCTCAAGTCATTGAGAAACACAAGAAACCCGCCGCCACAATTGCCGCGCCCGTGCCAGCTCCCGAAGCCGTTCCCGTGCCGATACCGGAAGCGCCTAAGGCAGCCCCTAAGAAAAAATAGCGGTTGTTCCAGATAGCGTAGCCACTTGGACTAAGCAGGCACAAAGTGAATCGCCAGCCAAATCGTATTTGAATCTGGCTGTGTCCATTCTACCCGATGACGGGTATGGGCTGGAATTAAAACAGTGTCACCCACTTGCAACTTGACTGAGCTGCCATCTTCGTAGCCCAGTATAGCCTCACCCTGTAGTAACAATACCCACTCGTCCCAAACTTGGTCATACCATTTTCCAATAGGCGTGGTGTGACCGTGGGAAACAATCCGTTCTATCTTGAGGGTTTCCCGCTCCACCAAGTTTTCAAACAGTTCTTCAGGTATGATTGCCGGAATGTTTTTGAAGATATTGTCTTTAGCCGTTTTCATCATGCTTTGTAACCAGGTTGTGTTCAACCCATCTTACTATAATGCCTACATTACCTAGCCTTTCAGATAAAACCGTCGCTATTATTGGCGGCGGCCCTGCCGGGTTGATGGCTGCTGAAGTTATCAGTAAAGCCGGAGCCAAAGTTAATGTCTATGATGCCATGCCGTCAGTTGGCCGTAAATTTCTGATTGCCGGTAAAGGCGGACTGAATATTACGCATTCCGATCCTTACGATGTGTTCCTGTCCCGATATAGTTCCCGCAGTGATTACCTCAAGCCGATGCTGGATCGTTTTGATGCAGGAGCTTTAAGGGCATGGGTGCATGGTTTGGGCATTGAAACCTTCGTCGGCTCATCAGGACGTATTTTTCCGACCGACATGAAAGCCGCGCCCTTGTTACGTGCCTGGCTGCACAGGCTGCGAGAGAGCGGCGTGGTTTTCCATGTGCGCCATCAATGGTTAGGTTGGAGTGAAACCGGTTCACAAGCCCTGCGCTTTATATCCCCTCAAGGAGAAAAGCAAGTTAAAGCTGATGTTTGCGTGCTGGCATTAGGCGGCGGTAGTTGGCCACAACTTGGCTCGACAGGCGCATGGACATCCTTATTGACCCAGCGAGGCGTTCAGGTTACGCCTTTAGCGCCTTCTAACTGCGGGTTTGATGTCGGTTGGAGCGGGCATTTCAGTAGCCGTTTTGCAGGGCAGCCTTTGAAATCAGTCAGCATATCGTTCAATGACTTTCATCAACAGGGAGATTGTGTTGTAACAGCGACAGGCATCGAAGGCAGTCCGATTTACGCGTTATCCGCGCCCTTGCGCGATGAAATCACTCAATCAGGCATGGCTGCCATAACGCTTGATTTAGCACCAGGAAATTCAATTGAGACATTAACAAGCAAATTTTCTGCGACCCGTGGTAAGCAGTCCATGGCTAACCATCTTCGTAAACGCTTAGGCATTGATGGCGTTAAAGCAGGTTTGCTGCGGGAAGTTGTGCCTACTGAAGACTTTAACGACCCCAGCAAACTTTGCTCGGCAATCAAAGCGTTACCAATCAATCTGATAGCCACCAGACCGATTGCCGAAGCCATTAGCAGCGCAGGTGGCGTAAGTTTTGATGCCATTGATGAGGACTTGATGCTACGCGCTCTGCCAGGGGTGTTTTGCGCCGGAGAAATGCTGGATTGGGAAGCACCGACTGGGGGATATTTGCTTGCCGCCTGCTTTGCCAGTGGGCGGGTCGCGGGGGAGGGTGTGTTGAAATGGCTAGGTTCTCAAACTATCTAAAAAATAAACGAGGAATTAACAAAGCCGTAATCATTGCCTAATAACCTATCAAACCAACGTCTACAAACAACAATGCTTGTAAATAGGTGATTTATTTACAAAGTAATTCGTTGATTTCTTGACCAAAATTTAAGTAATGCGATAATAGCCAGTTAGCATTAGCCAAAATAAGCCACAAAGCTCACCCGCGCAGCCATCCTGTAACGTAAATGATAGAAAACCTAACACCACAACAAGCCTGGGAATTACTCCAGCAGGACGCTTCCGCCGTTTTGGTCGATGTACGCGCACAGATGGAACACGCTTACGTGGGCCATCCTATTGGCGCGGTGCATATCCCCTGGAAAGAAGCGCCAGGCTGGGAAATAAACCCGGCATTTGTTGACGATGTTAAAAAATTGGTTCCAGATATGGATGCACCCATTCTGCTTTTATGCCGAAGTGGGCAGCGTTCTTTAAGTGCGGCCAAAGCCCTGGAAGAGGCGGGTTACCAGCGGCCTATTAACATCATTGATGGTTTTGAGGGTTCGTTAGATTCTGACAAGCATCGCAATAATCTAGGCGGTTGGCGGTTTTGTGGCCTGCCTTGGCAGCAAAGTTAGCCCCGCAACTGATGTTAAATTAAAAATCTGGCTTACGGAATAAAAGTTCACTACGGACACCGTGAAATCCTGAGAATCCTATTTTCACCTACTTTAACCAGACGTTAAAAATTATCTGGTAAGCAACTTTTAACCCTTAGAGTACACACCTAAAGTGATCCAAAATTTAAGAAATATTGCCATCATCGCCCACGTAGACCACGGTAAGACAACGCTGGTTGACAAATTACTACAACAATCCGGTACGTTTGCCGCTCACACCAAAGTGACCGAGCGCATGATGGATTCCAACGATATTGAAAAAGAACGGGGCATTACCATTCTGGCAAAAAATACCGCCCTGGATTGGAACGGCTACCACATCAACATCGTCGATACCCCAGGCCATGCCGATTTTGGTGGCGAAGTCGAGCGGGTATTGTCGATGGTCGATTCCGTATTGCTTCTAGTAGATGCCGTTGATGGTCCCATGCCGCAAACCCGTTTTGTCACCCAAAAAGCCTTTGCTCTCGGCTTAAAACCCATCGTCGTCATCAATAAGATTGACCGCCCTGGCGCGCGTCCTGATTGGGTCGTCGATCAAACCTTTGATTTATTTGACCGTTTGGGTGCAACCGACGAACAACTCGACTTCCCTATCGTATTTGCTTCGGCAATCAATGGCTATGCGGGCTTGGAACATACCATAACCAGCGGCGATATGACCCCGCTATTTGAAACGATAGTGGAAAAAGTAAAGCCACCTGCGGTCGATATGGACGGCCCATTTCAAATGCAGGTTTCCAGCCTGGATTACAACACTTATGTCGGCGTAATTGGCATTGGCCGTATCCAGCGTGGCAGCATCAAGCCCAACCAACAATTGACCATTGTCAATCGCGAAGGCGTTGAACGCAAGGGTCGCATGTTACAAATTTATGGCTTTCATGGCCTGGAACGTGTGGAAGTGTCTGAAGCCCAGGCTGGCGACATTATCGCCTTTGCTGGAATTGAAAAACTGGAAATCTCCGACACCATTTGCCATCCCGATTTGGTTGAAGTGATGCCGCCGTTATCAGTAGATGAGCCGACTGTGACCATGACGTTTCAGGTCAATAACTCGCCGTTTGCCGGGAAGGAAGGCAAATATGTCACGACCCGGCAAATCCGCGACCGACTGGAAAAGGAATTGCAACATAACGTCGCCTTAAAAGTCGAGGATACGGGAGACCCTGATAAATTCAAAGTATCAGGCCGTGGCGAATTGCATTTGTCAGTGCTGATTGAAAACATGCGCCGCGAAGGTTTTGAAATGGGCGTATCGCGCCCAGAAGTTATCATAAAAGAAATTGATGGCAAGAAGTGCGAACCCTTTGAAATGGTTACCATTGAGGTGGAAGAAATCCATCAAGGTACGATCATGGAAAAACTGGGCGAGCGCAAAGGCGATCTGACTAATATGGTGCCAGACGGCAAAGGCCGCATTCGCCTGGAATACATGATGCCCTCGCGTGGCCTGATTGGCTTCCAAACCGAATTTATGACGGCAACTTCAGGCTCTGGCCTGCTTTACCATGTCTTCGACCATTACGGCCCGATGAAAGCCGGTGAAGTGGGCAACCGGCAACGCGGCGTAATGGTTTCAATGGTGGCAGGCAAGGCCGTGACGTATTCATTACACCCGTTACAAGAACGCGGTGAATTGCTGTTGGTCAATGCCGATGAAGTCTACGAAGGCATGTTGGTTGGCTTACATTCACGCAGTAACGATTTATGCGTTAACCCTTGCAAACCAAAACAACTGACCAACGTACGTGCATCTGGTACTGATGAAAGTTTAGTACTGGCACGAATCCAAAAAATGACATTGGAGCAGGCACTGGAATTTATAGCGGAAGATGAACTGGTTGAAGTTACGCCGAAATCCATACGATTGCGCAAGAAGCTGTTGACGGAAAACGAGCGGAAGAGGGCGGCCAAAAGCTAATGATTTGTCATTAATGAGGGCAAAAGAACCCCATCCATCGGCTGGCCTTATTTGCCCCGTTCGGTGCAATACGCTATACGCTATTGCACCTTATTTTGCTCCTTGTGTTTGTTTGAGCGCTTTCAGTTTCGATAGGGCAATGTCATGTATCATCAGATCTTTATCGGTTAGCGCCTGTTGCAACAAGACGGTATCGTTACCAGCATAATTCACTGCCATCAATCTAACGTTGGCATCTTTGTCCCTCATTGCTTGCCGTAGTTCTTTAGCCGCTCCTTTACCTTCGCGTCTTGCCAAGGCGTAGACAGCCTGCGCCCTGACGTTGGCCTCCTTGTCAGCTAAGGCCACTTCCAGTACTTTTCGGACGTTAGGGTCATCTTTCACTCCCTCTGAAATCAGGCGGGTAATGGCCTCGTAGCGTTGCTCTGGGTCTTTTACTTTAGCTTGTTCCAAAAGCTTGTCGGATTGTTCTTGTTTGGTTTGGTCAATTTGTGCTTGCTCTTCCGTTATACTCTTATGCTGCTGGTCAGTTGCTGCCTGGGTTTGTGGTATCGCTGGCTGAATTGTCAGTGCCTGACAACTCCCAACACAGGGACCCAACACCCAGAATTCTGCAGGTTTTCCTTGCTTAGGGCTGTGTGTAACCAACCCCACCTGTTTAGCTACCAAGCAGTTCATGATTTGGCTGACGTTGGCTCCCACGCAGGTTGCGGTCACGAGCGCTTCGGGCAAAACGGAATAATGGATGTGTGCTCCGGTTTTGCTGGCGATTTCCTTAAGGATTTGACCTAATGGCGCTTGTCTTGCTTCCAGGCGTATCGCACTGTCTTTTTGTGCTGACAGGGTTGTCCGAATATGGGTCTGGGCAGCATTGCTGACCTCTCCTTTGTCGGCTAAAGCCAACGGCGCAACCAGCAGTAGACCTGTGGTAAGAGCTTGGTAAAATGGTATCGCCATGCATTTAAGCAGTTTGGCAATTTTACTATTCATCGGTGCAATCATTCTTTTCAGCCAGGATTTCACATAATCGAACAAGGAAATAACTTCCTCTCAATGGATAATGCCTTTGGATTTATCCCGATCAAACCCTGCCAAGGCAAAACAGCTCGCCAGTTTGATCGGTTGTTGCCGAAGCTGAAAGCAGCCTTTTATTTCAGCCCTCCCAACTCAGCTACTCAACGGGTATAGAATGTGCCAAGTCAAGCAAGTTATCCTTTAGGCCATCAATTTTCGCAGCATTTTGATCAACGCTTAAATTGTACTCTTTGGTTTTTGTTATCCATGTTATATTTGTAAATGCCTTTCCGCTTGCGCTTTCTCCTACCGTATATGAGGCAATATGTCCGTTAACATCTGCATTAACAAGATCTTTATCCATTTGAACTCCGGGTTTCCCCGTCAAAAAGTCGCTCTCATCAAGCTTAACCGTTCCTAACCCTGTAATTTTATACAACCTGGTTAGGCCAGTCCATTTGCCATCAACATAGGCTCCATTCTGGTCGGCCCCCAAAAACTTTCCTTCTTTGAAAGCAGGTATTCCATCCAAGTCAGCAAATTCAAATGTACTAGTTTTAACTAGTTCAGCAACTGGTTTTAACCTATTTTTATATTCATCAGATAGGTGTCTTTCAATATCAGTTGCTTCGTTTTCCGATACTACAGCGTAACCCTGGGCATCCATTTCTCGCTTAAATTTTCTTGTCATTTCTTTGTATTCTTCAGGAATAGGCATATTGTCAAGCGAAACTACTTCAACGCCCTGTTTTATCGATTTTAATTCTTCAGGAATCCGAGATAATGCATCTTCCTCTGGATTAACAACTTGCTCGATGTCCCCTGTCATACCTAGCTTTTGTTTGTCTGGATTAGCGCTAGACGAAAGTTTGTTTTTCGTCGTAGCAACCGATTCCACTGTTTTGTGTAACTCATACTGTGCTACAGGACTTGTGGCTGTTTCTTGCTGGGGGATGTTTCTGGAATATAGAAAAATAATAGCAGACACTGCCGTCCCCAATATTAGTAACATTGCGACCCAATATTTTTTTGGTTTATTCATTTTTATCATACCTACGAGTGTGCGAGTCCATTAAAGCCTCTACGATTCTTGTGGGGCAGGATGAATTCTTGCCCCACAAGATATAGAGTTAAAACAGTAAGTTACAATTTGTAGCTTGAGTTTGCCTGAGGAGATAGATTCTATTGTTCCAAAATTGATAGTGATGCCCCACCACATACCACAATGCCTGGCTAGGAATTTCTCGGTGATTAGCATGAGACCACGATGTAGTTTGCCATCCTGTATTTAACTGATGCCTAAAAACACCCCTAACATAGTGCGTACTATATGTCCGCAAACGACGTTGTGTAAGCGCAGGATCCCATGAAATGCTTTCGCTCCCAATGTTTGCGTAAGGCAATATATAACAATTAGCCCTGCTAAACATTCTGAGAGCCGCTTCTGACATTGAGCTATAAGAAACGCTCATTAAAATAAGCACTAAAGGTAAAGCTTTTGAATGTTTCATTATTATTATCTCCAAAAATAGGGCTAGTTAACATAATCGGCGAAGGTTTGCCCTGAACACCTACAACCGCCCAACCACAAGTAAACGCCTATTGAGATGCCTACTAATTTAAAGGTAAAATAAAGCCCCCAACGCATTGCACGAAGGGATAGAGAATCGTCCGCTTGATTAGCTTTGGGGTTCCGTCCTTGGCAATATTATGTTGATAATACCTCATCCGTTTTCACTACTGACGACGGTGGGATTATCCCAAAAAAACTGCCTTAAAAATGCAAGTGAAAGCGTATCTTGCTGTAGTCTTAAGATTACTTGTATGATGCCAGCGATTTTCGAGGCATTAGTTGTGAAGTTTTTGCACTGAGTCTTGACCAATATTTTAATTTTACCGACATAACAGCCTGTTACTTGTACTACAATAACGGCAGCGACTAAACCCTAAACTCTCACCAAATCCCAGAAAATGGATCAGCGCACTGCCCAGATCGAGCGTAATACCCTCGAAACGCAAATCAAAGTCAGCATCAACCTTGATGGAACAGGGAAATCCTCGTTTGACACGGGTGTTCCTTTCCTTGAACACATGCTCGACCAGATTGCCCGGCACGGCTTGATTGATATTGAAGTGGTAGCGAAAGGCGATTTGGAAATTGATGCCCACCATACCGTTGAGGATGTCGGCATAACGTTGGGGCAAGCTTTTGCAAAGGCCGTGGGCGATAAAAAGGGGCTTGTTCGTTACGGCCATGCTTACATCCCGTTGGATGAGGCTTTATCCCGTGTGGTCGTGGATTTTTCCGGTAGGCCAGGCTTGGTTTATGGCGTAGTGTTCCCCCGTTCCACCATTGGCAACTTCGATGTCGATTTATTTCGTGAGTTTTTTCAAGGCTTTGTCAACCATGCCGGTATTACCCTGCACATCGACAACTTGAAAGGCACTAACGCCCATCACGTTGCGGAAACCATTTTTAAAGCGATGGGGCGTGCCTTACGGATGGCTGTCGCCCTTGATCCCAAGATGGCAGGTATGATGCCATCAACTAAAGGTAGCCTTTGATTTCTAGCCTGACCTGATCTTCTCTTAACATGTCCACAGTCGCTGTCATTGATTACGGAATGGGTAATCTCCATTCCATTGCAAAAGCTTTGCAACATGCAGGGCCTGATTGTGATGTGCAGGTTACTTCCACGCCAGATACTATCTTGAATGCCGATAAGGTAGTGTTTCCCGGTGTCGGTGCGATCCGCGACTGTATGCAGGCACTGAATCAATCGGGGTTGGCTAAAATCATTACGGAAGTTGGCAAAGCCAAGCCTTTTTTAGGGATTTGCCTGGGTATGCAGGCCTTGCTGACCGACAATGAAGAAAACGGCCACACGAAAAGCCTGAATATTATTCCGGGTCATGTCGTCCGCTTTGTTGAATCCCTGCAAGATAGCGACGGAAATATCTTGAAAATTCCGCACATGGGTTGGAATCAAGTGCATCAGACACAACATCCCCTATGGGAAAACATTCCCCAGGACAGCCGCTTTTATTTTGTGCATAGTTACTACGCCAAACCCGATGACAACGCCCTCATTGCAGGTACGAGCGAATATCCGGCTGCTTTTGCCTGCGCGCTCGCGCAAAATAATATTTTTGCCGTACAATTCCATCCCGAAAAAAGCCAGGCTGTCGGTTTACAGTTGCTAAAGAACTTTTTGCACTGGGATGGCCAGCTTTGATTAACCTAAATGCCATTAAGTTAAGGAAGCAGACTCCCTCTCCTGCTGGAGAGGGTTGGGGTGAGGAGATTAAAAGCAATTGTTTTAATCCCCCTCATCCTAACCTTCTCCCTCAAGGGAGAAGGGATTAAACCACTTAACTTAACGGCATTGATTATTTGACCATGCTATTTGCTGTTGAGGACTTACCTGTATGTTGTTAATACCCGCAATCGACCTTAAAGAAGGCAAGTGTGTCCGTTTGCGGCAAGGCCGGATGGAAGATGACACGGTTTTTTCGGACGATCCGGTTGCTGTTGCAGGAAAATGGGTGGCGGCTGGCGCGAAACGCATCCATTTGGTCGATTTGGATGGCGCGTTCGCTGGCAGGCCGCGCAATGCCGATGTCATACATGCCATTGTGGCAGCTTACCCCGATGTTCCCGTGCAGATTGGCGGTGGTATCCGTGATGAGGAAACCATACAGGCATACCTGAATGCCGGTGTCGAATACGTGATTATTGGTACCAAAGCCGTCAACACACCGCATTTTGTCAAAGAAATGGCGATAGAATATCCACGGCGTATCATCGTCGGGCTAGATGCCAAAGATGGTAAAGTAGCAATCGACGGTTGGTCAAAATTATCCCGCCATGATGTTATCGACATGGCGCAGCACTTCGAGGAAGACGGCGTTGAAGCCATTATCTATACTGATATTTCCAGGGATGGCATGATGCAAGGGGTGAATGTTGAGGCGACGGCAAAATTGGCACGGGCTATCCGTATTCCCGTAATTGCTTCTGGCGGAATCACTTCAATAGAAGACATTAAAGCCTTGGGGGCAGTTGCAGGTGACGGCATTATGGGCGCTATCACCGGTAGGGCGATTTACGAAGGGAC
>JAYVGW010000119.1:0-3103 GCA_043771735.1 Methyloglobulus sp. | reverse complement strand
ATTGCTACGCGTTATGAGAAAAAAGCAATCAATTACATGGGGATGCTGTCATTTGCCTCGGTGCTTTTATGGTTGAGATAAAACGTCAACAGAACCTAGTTTTGGTTCAATGCCAGCAAAACTTGACCGCAATGACCCTTGACGCTCACCTTGCGCCACTCCTTTACCAAAACACCCTGCGGATCAATGACAAATGTACTGCGTTCGATGCCACGGGCCTGTTTGCCGTACATGTTTTTCATCTTGATGACATCAAATAACTGGCATAACGCCTCGTCCGCATCGGAAATCAGGTCAAACGGAAATTCCTGTTTGCATTTGAAGTTTTCGTGGGATTTAAGGCTATCCCTCGACACCCCCAGTACAACTGCATTCAACGCCGTAAACTTGTCGATGTTACCCCGAAAATCCTGGCCTTCCTGGGTGCAGCCTGGGGTGCTGTCTTTGGGGTAAAAATACAAAACGACAAACTTACCGCGATAATCGCTGAGTTTGACGGTTTTATCGCCGGTGACTTGTGCTTCAAAATCCGGCACGGCATCGCCAATATTGGGTTGGGTCATGGTTGCACCTATCGTTTTATGGGTTCAAGAATTGCGTCGATGTTTAAATGGTCGCAAAAATCCAAAAATTCCTCGCGCAACGACAAAAGATGCAGTTGCGGGGGGACCAAAATCACTAATTTGGTCGAGAACACGGGCGTTTGGGCATAAGGTGCCAGATAAGAACTTCCCGTTATTTCTTCGATTTCAATATCGCGGCCTAGCAGAAAAGTGGTGATGGATTCTATGATGCTTTCCTTGTCCAAAGAGATGGTTTCAAGGGTATAAGGCACCGAATCTTTGCCTTTTTCTTTGGCTTCGGTGCGTAACGACTGGATTTTGATCTCCATCCGTTTTTGCAGCAAGTCGAGGGCACTTTCCACTTTGGCTATCTGATTCCAATTGCCTTGAATTAACAAGTAGCTGGCAGTAGACTGGCCTAAACGCGACGACCTGACTTCCACCACATTGCATTTGCAATCACGGATAATGGGCAGTATTTCCGCAATAAAATGGGTATGGATCTTTCCTAAAGCAGTAATGGTTAGTTGCATGATTATTTAAGTTGTTGTTTGGCGGGATTTTAACATCAAACAGAAAAAACTTGATTAACAATACATTTATTCCAAATTTAGGGCTGATTTTCCAGCCTGGTTTCCAGAATTAGAGGTACACACTGAGAGCATGAAAAAGCAAAAGCTGGTTGTAGCGGTATCTTCAAGGGCATTATTTGATCTGGATGAATCACATGCGGTTTTTGAAAACCAGGGTAAAGAAGCATTTTGTAAATACCAGATAGATCATGAAGACGAGATTTTAGCGCCGGGTTACGGTTTTTCGTTGATAAAAAAATTCCTGGCGATCAATGAAGGCAGCCCCAACGAGCCATTACTGGAAATCATCCTGCTATCCCAGAACAGCGCGGACACCGGACTGAGGATATTCAATTCTATTGCCCACCACAAACTGAACATAACTCGGGCCGCCTTTACCAGCGGGGTTTCTCCTTATGCTTACATGTCCGCATTTGGCGCACACTTGTTTTTGTCGGCAAATGCCGATGATGTGGTCAAAACCCTGGATGCCGGTTTTGCGGCGGCAACCATTATGAGTGGTGCATCTACAAGCAATCGAGGCCAACAATTGCGTATTGCGTTCGATGGCGATGCGGTCTTGTTTTCCGACGATTCCGAGCGTATTTACCAGGAGCAGGGTTTGGCGATGTTCGCGGAAAATGAGCGCAATGAGGCCAAGAACCCGCTGCCGGGCGGCCCGTTCAAGGACTTTTTAAGCCGTTTGCATCATATCCAAAAGCAGTTTGATCCTGAACTGTCGCCGATCAGGACGGCGCTGGTCACCGCGCGTGCAGCTCCTGCACACGAACGCGTGGTGAGGACCCTCAGAACCTGGGATATTCGCATTGATGAAGCGCTATTTCTGGGCGGGATGTCCAAAGGCGCATTTTTGAAGGCGTTCGGCGCGGATATTTTCTTCGATGACCAGAAAGGCCATTGCGAATCGGCGGCCGTGCATGTGGCCGCAGCGCATGTACCACATGGGATTACCAATCGAAAAAAGTGAACGCTTCAGAGAATAGCTATGGCAACGGGGCAGGGTGAGATTGCCAAAAACTGTCTACATCCCGCAATACGGTGGACAAGTAATTAGGGTAACCTCTAAAAATTCAAAAAACCCCTTCTCCCTCTGGGATGCCTGCATCCCAGAGGGAGAAGGGGTTATTAGAGATTCCCAATAGCATAAGCCATCATCTGTCGGCGATGATTAGGGTCAACTAGAGCCCAACGCCAACCAGAAAAACCGCCACCAATAGCACCGCAATAGATAACTCCTCCAATTGGTGCATAAAAGAAAACCTGCCTTCCTGCATAATCATTTCGATACGGTTAGTCACTTGGTCACGCATATGTACATGTCTGTTTATCATAAGATTTCTCCTAAAAATGATTGGAATAACTACGCATTTGCCCCACCAACACGCCCTGGATTTCCACTTGCTCCGGCTTATAGCGCATGGCTTCCATCTTGGCATTGGCGGGGATGAGTAAGGTTTCATGTGGGTACTGCTCGATGTATTTCAAGGTCGCCTCGGATTTATTGACTAAGGCCACGACAATTTCGCCATTACGGGCGTAACTGCGTTGCTCAATAATCACCCAGTCGCCATCGAAAATGCCTTGTTCGATCATAGAATCGCCCTTGATTTTCAGGACGTAACAAGGTTTTTGGGTTTTGAGTTGATCAGGGATAGCCATATAAGAAATGTTCTCCACCGCTTCTATCGGCCTACCTGCTGCGATATAACCGACAAACGGCAAGCTGCTCCGACTGTCTGAACCATATCTGGGCCGACGATTAACTGTTTGGCGTAGTCCGTTAGCCGGATACCGCGTTGCTTGCGTTCCGGTGCCTCGATCAATTTCGCATCAATCAAGGCTTTGATATGGGAATGCAATGAGCCGCGGGATTTCACACCGATACCAGCACATAGCTCTTCCAGCGTAGGCGGATGCCTGAAATTGTCCTGGTTCTGAACCAGGAAA
>JAYVGW010000118.1:0-4737 GCA_043771735.1 Methyloglobulus sp. | reverse complement strand
CGCAGTCAAACTTTCGGCTTGGTGGCGCCCTTATTTGAACAGGCGAAAGTCTGTGCCAATCATTTAAGCGAACACGGGGTTGCAGAATACGTGACCTTGCCCACTGCAACCAAACTGAAAGTGACGGGAATTAACCTGTTTTCCGTAGGTGATTTTCAAGGCGATGCAAGCACTGAAAGTATCGTATTTACAGATGCTTCGGTGGGCATTTACAAAAAACTGGTGCTTAACGCCAACCGCCTGATTGGTGCCGTGTTATATGGTGATACGGCGGACGGTAGCTGGTATCAGGAATTGCTGGAGAAAAAAACCGATATTACCAGCATTAGGGACGTGCTGATTTTTGGTCAGGCTTATGCTTCTTAGCCTGCATAACCTCAATATTTAAAAAACTTATCCAATGATAACCCAAACTATTCAAACCACTTGCCCCTACTGTGGTGTAGGTTGCGGCATTAGCGCCGAGGTTGACAGACTGCAACATACTGTAACCATTAAAGGCGACGCTTTACATCCCGCCAACTACGGTAAACTTTGTTCCAAAGGTTCAACGCTGGGTGACACCGTTACCTTGCAAGGTCGATTGCTACAACCGATGGTAAATGGACAAACCAGTAGCTGGCCAGCCGCCTTGGATTTAGTCGCGGAACGTTTTCAGCGCACCATTGAGACTTACGGCACTGATGCGGTCGCCATTTATGGTTCAGGACAGCTCCTGACTGAAGATTACTATGTCGCCAACAAGCTGATGAAAGGCTTTATTGGCAGCGGCAACATGGACACCAATAGCCGCTTGTGCATGGCATCATCGGTCGCAGGGCACAAACGCGCCTTTGGCTCAGATACTGTGCCAGGTTGCTACGAAGACTTAGAACTCGCCGAACTGATTGTGCTGGTCGGTTCAAACGCCGCCTGGTGCCATCCGGTGAGTTTTCAGCGGATTCGTGCCGCCAAGGAGCGCAATCCCGACCTGAAAATTGTGGTCATTGATCCCAGAAAAACCGCCAGTTGTGATATTGCCGACCTGCATTTGCCTATCGCCAGTGGTCGTGATGCCATTTTATTTAACGGTTTGTTACAGTATCTTCATCAACAGAATGTAGTCGATTGCGCTTATATCGCCGCACATACCGAAGGTTTTGCAGATGCTTTAGCCGCCACGCACGACCTGAGCGTAGAGCAAGTTGCCAGCCGTTGCAACTTGGACATAGAATCCGTACAACGTTTTTATGACTGGTTTGCCGGTACTGAAAAAGTCATGAGCCTATACAGCCAGGGCATCAATCAATCGTCTTCCGGCACCGACAAGGTCAATGCCATTATCAATTGCCACTTGGCAACGGGTAGCATTGGCAAGCCAGGTTGCGGGCCGTTCTCCTTGACCGGGCAAGCGAATGCCATGGGTGGACGTGAAGTCGGCGGCTTATCCCATCAACTGGCGGCACACATGGATTTTTCCAATAATGACGATATAGAACGGGTCGCGCGTTTTTGGGATACGAGCAATATCGCCAAAAAGCCAGGGCTTGCCGCCGTGGAATTGTTCGATGCCATTCATGCCGGCAAAGTCAAAGCCGTCTGGATAATGTGTACCAATCCGGTGGTGAGCCTGCCCGATGCCGACAAAGTAAAACAAGCCTTGCAACGTTGTGAGTTTGTGGTGGTGTCCGACTGCATCGCGCAAACCGATACCACCGCCCTGGCACATGTATTATTGCCAGCGCTGGGCTGGAGTGAAAAAGACGGTACTGTCACCAATTCCGAACGGAGCATCTCCAGGCAACGCGCCCTGTTTGCGCCCGCAGGCGAGGCAAAACCGGATTGGTGGATCATTACCCAAGTCGCAAGACGCATGGGCTTTGCGCAAGCGTTTCCTTATGAAAGCCCTGCGGATATTTTCAGGGAACATGCCGCGCTATCAGGTTTTGAAAACGAAGGCCTACGTGATTTTGATATTTCCGCCTTTGCAGCGATCACGCCACAGGATTATGAACAACTGCAACCCATACAATGGCCGGTTAACCAAGCCCATCCGCAAGGCACAGCCAGGTTATTTGCCGATGGCCATTATTTTACCGCTTCTGGTAAAGCACAATTCATCGCCGTCACCCCGCGTTTGCCCGTCAATAGTTTAAGTGCGGATTACCCACTGATTTTAAACACCGGACGTTTGCGCGACCAATGGCACACCATGACCCGCACCGCGCTGGCGGCAAAACTCAATCAGCATCGGCCTGAGCCTTTTGTCGAAATCCATCCCGTCGATGCTGAACGTTACGGTTTACTCTCCGGCGGACTGGCGAATATTAGCAGCCAGTGGGGGACAATGTTGGCGCGGGTTAATATTACCGACACCCAACAACCGGGCAACCTGTTTGTGCCGATGCACTGGACGGCGCAATACGCCAGTCGCGGACGCATGGGCGCACTGGTCAATCCCGTTTTTGATCCCATTTCCAAGCAACCGGAAAGCAAGCACACACCCGTGCGTATTAGCGCTTATCAACCCGCTTGGACGGGTTTCATACTCTCTCGTCAGGCATTAACCTTAAACGATGCCGACTATTGGGTAAAGATTAACCACGAACACGGCTTTGGCTATGAACTGGCCGGGGAAACCTTGATTACGGATTGGTTAGCGTGGGGCAAACAACGCCTGCACACCAGCGATAAGGATGATAGCAACTGGCAAAGTTATCAAGACGCAGGCAAAGGTGAATACCGGCTGGCGCGGATTATTGACCAGCAATTGCAAGGTGTCATATTTATCAGCACCCAAAACCAACTCCCGGCACGAAATTGGTTAAATAGCCTGTTGGCCTTACCTACCCTTTCCCCCAGCGAACGCCAAACATTATTGTTAGGCATTCCGCCCATCGGCACACCGGATGTGGGGCCGATTATTTGCGCCTGTTTTAACGTCGGCGCGAAAACTATCAGCGCTGCCATTAAAGAACGCGGGCTTAAAACGTATCAGGAAGTCGGGCAATATTTGAAAGCGGGAACCAGTTGCGGTTCTTGCATACCCGAAATTAAGGCAGCAATTGCAGGTAAATGAACTTTCGAAGCCACGCGGTGTAGCAAGTAGTCTCGATGCAGCTTGCGGAATCGAGGGTTTTAAGTTTTCGATACTTCTCGATTTCGCTATACCTCATCGAGGCTTGCTGAAAGGGAAATTATGAATGACTGCTGTTTATACATTTGTCGCATCTTGGATTTTGCTTTCGTAACTTGATTCAAGGCGACGACTGGTTAATCTGAAAAACGAAAAGGGGGGGTATTCTATAAAAGTAACTTTACAGTAATCTTATGTATCATCATCTATCAATTAAGAGGTGTGCCATGATCAAAAAGACCATCAAAATTTATTCAGTAGTTTTGTTACTGACAATAACAGGGGGAGCGCAGGCTTTGTCTCCGAAGGAGCAATTGGGCAAATCCATCTTCTTCGATACAAATTTATCCATCAACGGCAATCAAGCCTGTGCGGCTTGCCACACCCCCGAGGTTGGTTGGACTGGACCCGATTCGGCGCTCAATGCGGAAGGAGCGGTGTATGAGGGTTCCATAAGCGGACGCTTTGGCAACCGTAAACCGCCTAGCTCGGCCTACGCAACACCCAGCCCGATCTTGCACTATGTAATCAAAAAGAAGGAGGCGTTATTCATCGGTGGCAATTTCTGGGACGGTCGCGCCACCGGTGAGAAGCTCGGCAACCCAGCCGCCGACCAGGCGCAAGGCCCATTTCTGAATCCTCTGGAACAGGCGCTTCCTTCGTCAACGGATGTTGTTTCGAAGGTTTGCAGCAGTTCCTACAGCGGCCTCTTTATGCAAGTCTGGGGAAACGATGTATGCGATGCGGATAAGGTGAACCTCGCCTTTGACAATATCGCGCTCTCCATCGCTGCCTTCGAAGCCTCTCCCGAGTCGAATGCCTTTACTTCGAAATACGATTATTACCTCAAGGGCAGGGCCGACCTGACCAAAGAGGAGAAGAAAGGTATGAACCTGTTTAAGAGCAAAGGCAAGTGTGCGAACTGTCATGTTCTGGATCCTGGGCCGAACGGTCAGCCACCTTTATTCACCGACTTTACCTTTGACAATCTCGGCGTACCCCGCAATCCTGACAACCCCTTCTACACCCAGACGGCTTTCAACCCTTTGGGCGAGAACTGGATCGACCTCGGTTTGGGGGAATTCCTGGCGAGCCGCATGGATTACCAGCAATTTGCATCAGCCAACTATGGCAAACAAAAAGTGCCTACACTACGTAATCTTGATAAACGTCCGAATGCGTTGTTTGTCAAGGCCTACACCCATAACGGTTATTTCAAGAGCTTGAAGGGGGTTGTGCATTTTTACAACACGCGGGATGCCAAGCCTGCCTGCGCCAATCCGTTCACTACAGAAGCGGATGCGCTGGCTCAAAACTGCTGGCCAGCTGCGGAGGTTGCTGCGAACATGAATACCAAAGAATTAGGTGATCTCCATCTAACAGAAGACCAGGAAGATGCGATCGTGACTTTTATGAAGACACTGTCGGATGGTTATCAACCTTAACTTGGCAATGCAATGCCCCGCATCGGAGCCGCTGACGCGGCCCGGTGATCTCCCTATTCGCTATCAACCACCAAGATTGAGGTTCTTTCATGTATTACATCGTTGAAACAGATAAATCATTCGAACTAGCATCGGCAGACCTTGAATCAGCCGTTAAACATCATGGCTTTGGGGTGT
>JAYVGW010000117.1:0-11301 GCA_043771735.1 Methyloglobulus sp. | reverse complement strand
CGGTTTCCTGAGCATTCGGGTTTTGACCTAAATTCCATACAATCATCCATAGATGTGTATGTCGATGGCGGAAAATTAAGGGGTGCCAGCACCATCTCCCAACAAGTCGCCAAAAATTTATTTTTAACGCCCTCCAAAAGTTTTGTACGCAAAGGCGTAGAAGCGTGGTTTACCTTACTTATCGAGGCGTTATGGAGTAAGGAACGGATAATGGAAGTCTATCTCAATATTGCCGAATTCGGCGACCACATCTACGGCATAGAAGCGGCCAGCCAACATTATTTTGGTGTCCCGGCAAGAAGCATTAGCCGACCACAGGCCGCCCTTTTAGCGGCAACGCTGCCCAATCCTATCCTGCTAAAAGCCGGACATCCATCCAACTATGTTTTACGGAGACAACGCTGGATACTCCGGCAAATGTACAATCTTGGTAAGCCAAATTTTTAACAAGCACGCAAAAATAGCTTGTACACGGTAATTTTAGGGCAACAGGTTTAACACTTCCCTGGCCCTGCGGTCTGCACCGGAAGGCAGTTGATTGGCATCTTGGTTGATCCAGGCCAAAATATCTTTCCAAGGAATATGTGCTTGCAGATCACGCAGTAACATATGATAGCCCTGCTGATAGAAAGCAACGGTTTTGCCCCCTACGTCGTTACTGAGGAAACGTTGTAAAAAATCATGGGTCGGCTTTTTAGGGATAATCTCATCATTCTCACCATAGAGGATCAAGGTATTACCGACGAGTTGATTTGCGCCGTTAAACGCGGCATCCATCAGGTCAGTCAACCCATATATCGCTTCTACCCGGGTTTTTTTGATAATCATGGGATTCCTGCCCAACGCCCTAAGCATTTCGATATTATCGGATGCTTTCACGCCAACCCCATCGCCAGATAACCTTAACCAAGGAAAAGTATGCGCCAATGCCCATAGCAAGCTGGTTTGATACCAGGGCATGGTTTGCCGCGCCCACAACGCCGGGGCAGCCAGGATGACCCCATCGACTTCCGGCATATTCGCCTTGCCCATCGCCGTAATAATGACCGCCCCGCCCATGCTTTCGCCAAGTAAGTAAAGTGGCTGGTGGGGATAACGCTGCTTTATTAACCGGACTAATCCATGCAAATCATCGGCATACGCTGAAATTCCAGCCCACGAGCCGCGTTTTGGTGCCGCCCCGAAACCGCGTTGGTCATAGGCAAAACAGGCAATCCCCTGAGCGCTGAAATAAACGCCTGGGCTATCAAAAAAATTACTGTAATCATTAAATCCGTGCAGGGCTATCAGCACGGCCTTAGCCTCTGTTTTTGGCAACCATTGGCGTAGCGGCAGGCTAGCGCCATCTTCAGTGCTATAAAGGTTATCTGTCAGCTGTGCTGTGTTATTTTTTAAGCCGGGCGGATGGATCATGGGCATACAAGCAGTGAGGGTAAAGCACAACAGGAACGACATCTTTTTTAGCGGCGTTTTCATCATTCCAAATAAATCGTGGAGATTTAGCAAAAAATGGCCGTCCAGTTTGATTTTTCCTAGCTAACAGAAGAGAACCTGTGGTTGCTGAACTAGGGGCATAACCCACTGGTTATAAAGGCATTGAGCAACAATCCGGTCAGCAGGGTACTGACAACAATTTGATTTATCAAAGGTTTTCGCCAAAGCCGATTATTATTGCCGAAAATACCAAGCAAAGTCGGGTAAATTCTCAATCAACTCTTTTGCTTCTTTGGGTGGTAAAGGCCGGCTTAACAAGTGCCCCTGAATCACATCACAGCCACTAGCCTTAAGAAATTCCAGTTGTTGTTCCGTTTCGACTTCTTTGGCGATCACTGTTTTTCCCAGTTCATGCAGCATGGCAATACTGAAGTTAACAATTTCAGCAGCGTCCTTACTATTTGGAAGGGTGCGGATGAAAGCAGGATCAATCTCCACGATTTGTGCCGGTATGGTCTTGATTAAGGCCAATACGGCACTGTCCGAGCCAAAATCATCTATAGCGACCGACAACCTGGCCGCCACCAACTGCTCAATGACTGGAATAACCAAATCCGGATTTTTGGCGATTTCACTTTCTGCTATTGAAAGCCCCAGCCACTCTGGCTTCGCACCTGTTTCTTTAATGATAGCAATAATTTTGCTGACCTCGACGGCTTGCTTTATCGCCAGGTCGCCAAGATTAATCATCATTAGCCTTGGACGGATGCCCTTTTTTTCCCAAGCCACCGCCTGAAAACTGACCTGCTGGATAATCCAGTAAGTCATGACATCAAGCAGCCCAATATCTGTCGCCAAGTCCACAAAATCTTTGGGCAATAACAAACCTAACTCAGGATGCCGCCATCTAATCAAAGCCTCAAAGCCAGTGATACTATAATCTTTCAGGCTGTGCCTGCTTTGATAATACACTGAGAATTGGCTGTGCCGATGCAAGGCATTGACGTTGTACGGGTTAGATGTCCTTAATGACAGCTTACATTCATCAAGGGCAATGACCAAATCCTGTTGCAGTCGTAGGCTATCCTCTTCCTCTTCTTCGCTTAAGCTATCGTCGATAATAGCCGAGGGCTTAGGCTTTGCTGGCTGGGATTCGCCTGGATACGACAAAACTTGGGCTGCGCTGACTAATGCCTCGGGGTCATTGCCATCTTTGGGATAAAAGGCAATTCCCATATTCGCATTCAGGACAATTGACTGCACACCCACAAGGTACGGAACCTGTAGTATTGTTCTGATTTTTTCTACAATCAAGCGGGCGGCATCAACTTCTGTTTCAAGCAGTATCAAAGCAAATTGTTCAACGCCTAGCTGAACCACTACATCGGTATCGCGTAAAGTTGCGCGTAGCCGCTTGGCTGCCTCATTGAGCACCTCAACTTCTGGTTGGTTAACAGGGTTGCCATCAAGGAATCGTAAGCGATCCAACGACAAATAAATCAGCGCGAAAGCCCTGTCTTTTTCATTTGCCAATTGAATAGCCTGTTGTAGTTGGCTATGCAGTCTTTGCGGATAGTTGGATTTTACTGGCGCTAATAAATCCATTGAGCCTACCGGTGCTAATGGTTTCACTGGCGCTAATAAGTCTACTGAGGCTATCGGATCTACCGGTGTTAGTGGATCCACTGGTGCTAATGAGCCTACTGAAATTATCGGTTCTGCCTGCACAGATGAGACCATTGAAGCCAACGGGTCTGCCGGTGCCAATAAGTCCACTGGGACTATCGGGTCCGCCGGCGCTAACGGATCCACTGAGACTACCGGTGCCAATGGGTCTATTGAACCTACTGGTTCCAAGGTCGTCAAGTCCAACTGCTCGTAAAGCCTTTGCATGGTTGTCTTGGTTATATCGTGCATGACGCCGTCAACGCCGATACAATGCCCTTGCCCATCGTATACGGGCGTATCCATAACCTCGAACCAGTGTATGTCCCGCCCTGAGTCATAAATCTCTATCTCATATGGCTCGTTTGGTTGGCCTTTTATACAGGTCTCAACGTAATCATCTATACGCCTGTTGATCGGATTATCGGTCAAATAACTCCTGTAATTTGCTATAAAATCAGTTGGGGTATAACCCAGCAAGCTAGTCACGGATTGGCTGACATAACTAAATCGCCCTTCACAATCATGCTGGTAATAAACGTATTCGTTGACTGGATACTCTGTTTGTTCATGCGCCTGCGGTTTGAATTCGTCCTTAAACTCTTCAAACTCTTCGGCATCTGCTTCGATGGAAGGTTCTATCGTTAAGTGCATCGTTTCATTATGCGTTGATTGCAAATTTTTGGACGAAGCCCTCATTACATTTTTTGTCTTTGGCCGCCGCTTTTTTTGTTTTCGGCCAAGAGCCAGCCATAATAAAAAAAGAGCCAAGGCTATCAGTAAAAAAACCGTCATTTTGCCAATTCCCGCAGTCTCGGGCGCAGGCTTAGGCATTGTTTTTGGGGTAGCATAATTAGCTGGGGCTTGTTCAACCTCAACGACTGGCGGTTTGGTAACAGGCTTAGAAACAGGCTCGGCTGGCGCTTGCGGCTTTTGTATGGCCACATCAGATGACGGTATCCCTCCCCCGACGACCCACTTGGCAAAAACTTTCTGAACCTCGTCTTCAGTCAGGGAATCCAAGCCTTTTTGTAAAATTCCAACCAAAACCGGCCAATCCTTACGCACAGCAATACTTTCATTGGCGCTGTTGCGGTCATAAAAAGCGGCAATCCTTAGATTGCTTAATTGGTGCTTGGCTTGCAGATAATTCGCCGTACCCAAAAAAATGACAGCAGCATCGACCCGGCCTTTATCAACTTCTTTAAGGCTATCCAGCATAGTTTCGGCTTTAAACCGCCTGGCAGTCGGGAATTCGTTGCCTATCTGCTCCCCATATTGGTAACCTTTGACCACTGCGACTTTTTTATCTTTAATATCATCACGGTTATTAATTATCGTACTGTCTTGTTTGGTCACTATGACCAGGGATTTTGTCAGGTATGGCTTAGTAAAACTGAACCACTCAGCCCGCTCAGGCCGGCTAACCATGGTAGCAACCATATCGACCTTTCGCCTAGCCGCCGCCCGGTAAATCCTGCTCCAATCAGATTCCGGGTAGATGGTAAAATTAACCCCCAAGCGTTTGCTCAAAATCGCCATTATTTCAACGGCGACACCATCAATTTTACCCGAGTCATTAATAAAGCTGTAGGGCGGCAAATTACCGTCATAAGCAATGCGAATGGTTTTATGTTTGGCCAACCATTCTTGTTCATTCGGCGTTAGTTGCAACACACTTCCAACCGAATGATTTTGTACGGGAATAGCTTCCTTAATTTCATTCGCATGAACGACAGACTGTGATAAAACCACCATTAGGAATGCAATCAGATAGGACATTACTTTATCAAAGGGCCGAGGAAAATGAGTTACCTTAAAATTTAGCAGAACAGACATTGTAAACCAGATAGCGAGAAAGAAACCCTGTTTAATGCTTGTTAGGCATGGGCTTCGTGGAAACCACTGCCGAAATGTTAACTCTAATCCGGTGTGAAGCTGTATTCGATAATGTTCCCATACATACCCCGCTTATAGGATAAAATTAAGTCGTCTCAGTTATCTGTAAAAAATTTTACCCCTTAAGGAAGCTCAGAACAAGCTGATTCACCCATAGCCCAATCGCTTGCCCTGGTTCATTCGACGATTCTCAAGAGTCCGCCTAAGGCTTTAATGAAAACTATACAAGGTACATATCTCTATGAAAATTAAATATTTTATGGCTAGTTTAGCCTTACTATGGTGCTTTTCCAGCGCTGCGGCAGACTTTGACCGTGCTGCTGTAGCGAGTTTACTCGCCGAAGCCAATGGCAACAAACCCGCCGACCTGCGCCGAAAAGACCTGACCGACCTGGATTTATCGGGACTCGACTTTACCCACGCTGACTTGTGGGGTGCTGATTTACGCAGGGCAAACCTAAGCAAAAGCAATTTATCCGGCCTGAATCTTGACCTAACCGTCATGACTAAAATCAACCTGTCCGGTGCCAACCTGTCCAACACCAGCATTTTTGGTGTCAGCCTGATTGGCGCTAACCTTAGCAACGCCAATCTTAGCCATAGCCGTTTCATCGCCACTCTTGACCGTTCCAACCTGAGCCATGCCGATCTTCGCGAGGCTGACTGGGGTGTCGATATGAAAAACCAGCCCATGGGACTAATGCGTGTCAGCTTGAATAATGTCGATTTGTCCGGTGCCAATTTAACCAATGCCAACCTTAACCGGGCTTTGTTGCGGCATGCCAATCTAAGCAACAGCATACTGCGGAACACCATTTTATTTAGTGCCGACCTGTCGGGGGCAGATTTTACCAATGCGGATTTATCTGGCGCGGACTTATCGAACTGTAATTTGACCGACACCAATTTTGCAGGCAGCAATTTGGCAGGTACCCGTTTTTCAGGGGTAAAGGACAAATCGACGCTTAAAGGGCTGGAAACCAGCAAAAACGTGGATTCTGCCCTATTCGACTGATTTATGCCTTACGGGCTTTTTCTTGCACCGGCGTTGGGCCAGGCCATTTCTACTACGCTCCCGTATTCAGGAAAAAAACTTGCCCAGATTCAGTAAGGTCTTATAAATGCCCCATCCCAATGGCAGCAAAACCGCCAACCAAGCCACTAATACCGTTATCAAGAGCGTCGGTTTTGCAATGTTGACTTCGACTTCGCTTACTGACTGGCTGATGCTTACAGTTTCATGTGCGAGGTGTTTTTCTTCTGCCAATTCGCTTTCGGTCATAAACCACTTATCTGCCACGGGACGGATTAACAAGTTGCATACCAAGCCAACCATCAACATACCGGCTAAAATCATCATGGTTTGGTTATATACCTGCTCACGCGGGATACCCGAAGCGAGTTGGTGTTCGCGCATGTAATTGACGATAACCGGCCCCAAAATCCCCGCTGTCGCCCATGCCGTCAGCAAACGCCCGTGAATCGCGCCTACCATTTGCGTACCGAATAAATCCGCCAAATAGGCAGCCACGGTGGAAAACCCACCGCCGTACATGCTTAAAATAAGACAGAAAGCCCCCACAAACAACAGGATGTTTCCGGTATTGGCACTCTCTGGGATGCTAAGGTACAACAAGATGCCCAGCAAAAAAAACAGCAGGTAAGTCGTTTTACGGCCTAATTTGTCTGACAAACTCGCCCAGAAAAATCGCCCGCCTATGTTGAATAAGCTCAACAAGGCCGTAAATCCGGCAGCGACGGCGGCTATCGCAGTCAATTGGTTTTTATCCAAATCCGCATAAAGTTTGTTAATGCCGATAAGCTGACCGCCAAAAACTTCCTGCAACATGGGTGACGACATGCCGATGATGCCGATACCCGCGCTGACATTCATACATAACACGCCCCATAACAACCAAAACTGCTTAATTTTGAACACATTTTTTACATGTACGTGTTTTTGGGTAATCATTTTGTTGGTTTTTAAGTTATCCGGTGCTTGCCAGTTGGCTGGTTTCCAATTGGGCGCAGGTACGCGATACCCCAAAGCACCTGCCATCATGAAGACGAAATAAACCGATGCCATCACGACAAATGTAGGCATAACGCCGACATCCGACTCAGTGGCGAAAAACTTGATCAATTCTGCCGCCAAGGGCGAACCTATCATGGCACCGCCGCCAAAACCCATGATCGCCATGCCGGTAGCCATGCCCCGGCGATCTGGAAACCATTTGATCAAGGTCGAGACTGGCGAAATATAACCCAAGCCTAAACCGATTCCCCCGATCACGCCAGAACCCAACAGCATCATCCAAAATTGGTGGAAATAAATGCCCAAAGTAGAAAACAACATACCGCCACACCAGCAAAAAGCGCTGACGACAGCCGCTTTTCGTGGCCCGACATGCTCAAGCCAGCCGCCCCAAAGGGCGGCAGATGAACCCAGGAAGACAAAAAACAACGTATACATCCAGCCTAAGGTTGATATTTTCCAGTCGCAATGGGTAACCGTCAGCTCCTGCAAAAATCCAATGTCAGCACCACATCCAATAGATTCTTTAATACCTATGGCCTTTGAGAGCGGCAGCCAGAACACGGAAAAACCATAAGCCATTCCGATGCACAAATGGATTGCCAGGGCGGCAGGCGGCACCAGCCAGCGGTTAAATCCTGGCGGTGCGATCGTCCGTTCTTTAGCCAAAAAACCTGGATTGTTTCCAGAAATATTGGTATTTGAGGGTATTGTGTTCATCTATAATTAACTGATTGAAAATAATACGGAATTAACTTTATTTTTATTTCATCCTTCACTTATTCATGCGGTTGTATCAATCTTAATGTTGGCTTATCAGGATGGGTGGGAGACGGCGCAAGAATTGGAGCTGGAATCAGCCCCGGAGCTGGCTGAACTTGTGGCGGCGGCGATTGCTCCCCTTGCTCTTGGTGGTGATGGTGCGGATGATGCGGCATCATGTTTGGATCGTATGGGCCATAAGGCGGAAACCCGCCATTGTTCCAATAACGACCACCATAAGGAGGCGCTACAATGACCGGTGGGTTTTGGCGCTGTTGTTCCGCAATCGCCTGTTTTTCTTGAGCCATGACGCTACGTCTTTGTAACTCCAAGCTTTCTTGCTTGTCCAATTCTGCTTGCCGTTGTTTTTCTACTTCTCGCTTTGTTGCATCATCGGCGGCTTGCTGCTGCTTCCATGCGTCTAATTTCACCCTGGCTTCCTCCGCTTGTTCAGGAGTCAGCTCTTTTACCTTAATCACTTTTTGGGTCGCCGCACCCGATGTACAAGGCGCGGTTTGATAGATTATTTTTCCAGATGCCTGCTTGCACTTAAACACCCCGGCATTTGCTGATAAGGGCAATAGTATCAAACAGATAAAAATAGCATTAATATTTTTCATGATTGAATTTCCTCGCTTTATTTGTATGAATAAGCGAAATTAAGACGATTATTTCGCCCCAGCCTGTTGCTTTCCAGCCATCAACATCCGCGCCAATCGGCGTAAGCCGTCCGATGAAACCTCCAGCCCGAACGGTGCACCGACGTTTTCTAGCTCATAAATCACATCAGTGGCGGCGATGAACGTCAAATAACGTAAGCCTTCAACTTCCGGCAGTTGTTTTGCCAATGTCCGCAATTGTGGCGCCAGTTTCTGCCAGGTTTGGGTAAAAAACACCCGCACTGGATCACCGCTTTCCGGGTTTTGCGCCTTCAATCCGGCTTGGAACGCGCTGCGTGATTCCAATAAAATCTCCGTCAAGGTATCGCGCAGTTCTGGCGATTGTGTTTCGCTGGCGGCTTGGTTGATGGCTTTGCTTAAAAAACCATCCCATTCTTGCCAGTTTGCTTGCCACTGTTTTTGTTCTGCTTCGGTAAAAGGTGCTTCGGGTTTGGGGTTCGCCTTTTTTAGTGGCGCATCAAAAGCCAGCTTAACCTTTATCCCATCATTATTGGCCTCCGCACCACTAAACTTTAAGGTGTCCAGTATTTTTTTGATTTCCCCAGCATTTTCTTTCGGTAAAAACCCCGTCAAAGTGCGTTCCATATCGCCGCGAGACTCGTTTAAATCAATTTTAACCTGCGCTAATTTGGGTTCAGCGGCTTTTCTGATGAGGTCTTGTAGCTGGCCAATCGCTAATTGGCGGCCTTGCTTATCATAAGCATTCGCTTTAGTGACCGGCAGGCTAAGGACCGATTGGTCCGCACTGATTGTGGGTTGTTGCAGGGTTTCCAACGCGCCATCCCAAGCGATAAACGGGATACATTGCCCACCAAATGACTTTCCAAATTGCGCTTGCACGTCATTCAATAGCTTGATTTGCCCACCTTCACCCGAAATTCTGGGGTTATACAACTTCAGAAAACTGCATTTTTGCTTATCATTCCAGACTTCAGCAGCACCGCCCTGCCCTGTGAAAAGCTGGCTGACCATTGCTTTTTTGATTAGGCCGTAATCCAATTGGATAGGTAGGTTGTATGGATCAGCCATACCCGTTTTTGCAGTCCCAGCAAGCAAACTGATTACCAAAGTTAGAAAATATTTGTTCACGTATTTGCTCCTAATATTAACGATGCGGATTATTTTTTTGCGCCACTATCCGGTGTTTGCTTGTCTTGCTTATCTGTTGTTTCAGCCGTGGATTGTTCAGGCAATTCAGTCTTCACAGCCTCATCAACCGGATGCTTAATCCGCGTAAATTGCTGCCCGATAAACAAATCATTACTGACCGTGGTCACATCGCCAAGCCAATCCGTGGACTTTAGGCAAGATTCCGAAAAAGGTGGTTCTTTACAAACATCAATCTTGCCGTCTTTCAACACATTAAAATGCAAACCGGGCAACGGGCGCACCCGCATGTCCGGTAAAGGGTGGCCGTAATCCAGGATGGTAGTTTCCTTATCGTCCAGTAAGTCCAGCAGCAGTTTCGGCACTTGATATAAAGGCAGGCTGCCAATCTTCAGCGGCCCCTTTTTGCCGTCAATAATAATCATCGGCGTGCTGACATAAAACTTGAACATCTCTGGGGTAAAGTCACTACGGTTAGCGGCCAGTACGCCCGAATCCACATATCCGGCAAAATTCTCGCCCAGAAACGGCAAGTGGTCCCCAAATACTGCGATAATGCCGTCGGGGTCACGCTTACGCATCTGGTCAATAAACACCATCAACTCCTTTGATTTGTAGTAAGTCGTGTTGGCGTAAGTGGTCACTTCTTCCACTTTAGATTTTGCGGTAATTTTGCTTGCACGCGTTGCGCCCAACGGATAATTCCAGTGCCCAAAATAGGTCACGATATAATCCAGGATAGGCTCTTTTTTATCTAAAGAGCCTGAGATTTTTTCCTGAACTTGGCGATACAGCGTGGCATCCGCCATAAACTCCCGGTTCATGTCGTCCTGGACAAAATCTTTTATCGACCAGTAGGTTTGAAATCCGATATTCCGGTACGCGTTGACACGATTCCAAAACACCGGCACATTGGGGTGCGAGGCAACGGTACGGTAACCTTTGTCAGCGAGGATATGCGGAAGGCAAGGCACGGAATTCTTTAACTGCCGTTCAAATTTGACGTTGTCTTTCGTGACCGGAAATCCACACAAAACTTCAAATTCTGAATTCGCCGTGTAGCCGCCGAACACAGGCGGCATTGCCACCGAATAACCCGTGCTTTTCCATAACTTGCGGAATTCTGGTGTTAAGGGGTTTTGGTTGTATCCGGCTTTCTTTAAGCGGTTGGGATCCCAGAACGATTCCAACAGCACCAAGTGGATATTACGTGGGGTAAATGTTTTCTCAGCTTCGGCGGGTTTTTCCGCAGGAATAGCAGCCAACAGATTTTTGGCAGACTCCTGGGCGGCATCCATATCGGGCGCGGTATCCGCTAACGCAAAATAGCGTGAACCTTCTTGCAAGGTATATAAGGTTGCACCATGCCATATGTAGTTGGATCGTTGATCCCACACGGAATTACCGGTGTGCTTGTCTATCAGCTCGGCAATCATGGCGGGTTTATAAACGACCGTAATGCCTAACAACACAGCCGCCAAAGTCGCAAGGTAAGCGCTCCAATGCCGCATGGTAAAGTTGAACAGCAGCAGACTGACGATGCCGGCCAAGGGAATCGCCGCCGCAAAAAACCGCCAGCCTTCCAAAATTAACATTAGTGAGCGCAGGGCAAACACATCATCCGGCATGATAGGCCCGCCAAAAAAAGCGATTTTTATGGCATTGCCAACATATAAAATCCCCATCACCAACGCCTGGATCACCAGAAAAACCGATACT
>JAYVGW010000116.1:0-5074 GCA_043771735.1 Methyloglobulus sp. | reverse complement strand
GACCTTTCCAGTGGGATGGCTGCCTGCGGAGAAGGCTTGGAACCGGTCACCTGCCAGATGGTTAATCAACGCCTCGCCCAAAATACTGCGGCAGGAATTCCCTGTGCATAAAATCAAGATGTTTAACATGTTGCCCTCAGCTATATTTATATATTTATATATTCGTATAAACGAATATATTATAGTTAAAAAGATCAGTTACAGCATCCTTTCATCTCAGGACGGCCTGCCATCGTTTGCAATCTAGCACAGTCTTGCAATTGCTTATGCTCGCCGTCCAGCTGTTTCGCGGTCATATCCAAAATATCAAATGCCCAAGCCGGTAATGCAGGATTGATTTGGTAATATACCCACTGTCCTTCGCGGCTATCTAACAGCAGGTTGCATTGCCGTAACTGGGCAAGATGTCGGGAAATTTTGGGTTGCAGCATATCCAGAGCATGAGTCAGTTCGCATACGCATAACTTGCCTTCTTTATGTAGCAAGACCATACAGCGCAAGCGGGTTTCGTCGGCAAGACATTTGAATAATGTTGTGGGGGTCATTTTTTAAGGTGATCCATTGCTTGGTATTTCAAAGAAACTGGACGAAGTAACTCAAAATTGTTGTGTTTACGCCTGTGGGTAGCCGATAAATAATGAAACAAAACAAGCCAAATACCGATCCCAGCTAAATTATATAGCACTGCAATAATTTCCGCCGTTTGCCTTTTATTGGCCTCCAAAGTCCTTGCACTTAACCGTAATAAGAATATTTCAATAGCTATCCTAGTGGTTAGACCTTATAATAGCCATCATGAATAGAAGAAAATCAGCCATTTACGTTTGGCGATTCTTTCATTCAATCCTTGCGTGTTGATCGGTACTTTCAGAAATCCCAAGCGTTCCCCCTTCTCTGCCTGGTATGGTTAGCAATCAAACACTAATGATTTATTAATGCTTATGGCATGAGGAAGTAATATGGCAACAGGTACAGTAAAGTGGTTTAACGAAGCCAAAGGTTTTGGTTTTATTTCGCCCAGCGATGGCACCCCAGATGTATTTGTGCATTTTTCTGCGATTTCCAGCCAAGGCAGCTTTCGTACGCTGGCTGAAGGCCAAGCGGTAACTTACGACGTAGAGACCGGCCCAAAAGGCCCACAGGCAAGCAACGTAGCTCCTGCTTAGTGTTTCTTGCATTCGAGTCTAATCAAAAGGCTTTAGTGTAATTTGCTAAGAAACCCAACTCTCCCATTATGAATTAGGACATGACACTTGAAACGATTATTTGTAGGCAACCTGCCTAGCGATGCCACAGAAGAAACAGTAACAACCTTATTTGCCCAATACGGCAAAGTCCGCTCCATACAACTTGTTGCCGACATATTCAGCGGCAAATGCAGGGGCTTCGGTTTTATCGGCATGGAAGGCCACGAGGCCAGGGCAGCTATTGCTGGCCTGGACGGCAACCTGTACTGTGGTAAGCCTTTGAAAGTCAAATTTGAAGACCTTAGTGCGGTAAGAGGCGGCAGGCGCTAAGCGACCTTAATCCGTCGTAGAGACGCAAGATTTTGCGTCTCTACCTGCAAAGAATAGGGGATTACATCACCTAAGTTTACAGGCGATGGTTAAGCCACCCTATCCCCAGGCTCTTGCCCAGCAAAAAAAGCCGCGATATTATCCAGCACACGGTTACCCATTGCCACACGGGTTTCTTCCGTAGCGCTGCCTAAGTGCGGCAATAACGCTATATTATCCAGCTCCAGAAAGCCTGGATTGATATTCGGCTCACCTTCAAAGACATCCAGCCCAGCCCCTGCAATCCACCGTTCTTTAAGAGCCTTAATTAAGGCCTTACTATCGACCACATCGCCTCTCGCGGTGTTGATAAGGTGCGCGGATGGTTGCATCAGTTTCAGGCGTTGTTCGTTGATCAAGTGCCTGGTGGCATCCCCGCCTGGGCAATGCAAGGACACAAAATTAGCTTCCGCCAATAACTCTTCAACTGATGCACATTGGGTGGCCTGTAGCTCGTCAATAATTTCTTGTGCAGGTGGATAAGGGTCTGTAAACAAGATTTTCATGCCGAAACCATGGTGCGCTTTTTTCGCCATCGTCTGGGCGATACGACCAAACCCTATCAGCCCCAGTGTTTTGCCCGTCACTTTTTGCCCCAGCATGTGGGTAGGCCGCCAACCTGTCCATTGCCCGTTGCGAACCAGCCTGTCGCCTTCCGAAGCCCGTCGCGCCGACATCAATAACAACAGCATAGCAATATCCGCCGTGCAATCGGTCAGTACGTGCGGGGTGTTGGTGACAACGAGACCTTCCCTTTTTGCGGCTTCGATGTCGATATTGTTATAACCGACCCCAAAATTGCCAATGATTTTGACGCGTTTATTGGGTACGCTGAGGATGTCAGCGGTAATCGAATCGGTTACCGTCGGCAACAGTGCATCGGCGGTTTGTAAGGCGGCTTTCAACTCATCTGCCGTCATTGGCATATCGGTTTCGTTTAACTGCACGTCGTACAATTCTTGCAACCGAGCTTCGACGGGAGTGGGCCATTTACGGGTTACGATAACTTTGGGTTTGTTCATTAGCTTTTTACGTTGATTCTTAACAATGAATAATCAGTTTGTTATTTTCGTACCTCACTTCAACTTACGGGCTTGAGCGCCCTGTTAAGCCGGATGTTTGATCGGCAAATTGGAGCATTGCTCGGAGCGCCTGATTGACAGCCGCAGAGTTGTGGAATGCGGAAGCGACGTCCGGATCGAGGACAACGACATTCGTGCTTTCAAGAAATTGGCGATAGTACTTGCCCCGCACCGCCTTGGAAAAGTCAAAATCGTATTCGGGTCTTAGTTCGTCTTTGGATTTTTCATTGTTCATAAGCTTTTCTCTCATGGGTAGTGGCTGGTCTGGCACTAATTATACGGACTTCTTCGGGGCTTTCAGTATGGGCAACCACCAACAAGCGTCCGGCACATGACACGCCAACGGTTATAAAGCGCGGTTCACCAATAGAGTGGTCGAAATCAGGAAATGTTCCCGCTAAAGGATCACCAAATACAGTTGCCGCTTCATCAAAGCCTACACCATGTTTCTGGTGGTTGGTATCGGCTTTGGTAGAATCCCAGGTGAATTTCAATAAACTATCCTCTGTTACATCGGTTAGCTGTAAGGCGGGTCTTGACCCGCCCTACGTGCTTCGACAGCAGCGGGCCATTTACGGGTTACGATAACTTTGGGTTTGTTCATGGCTGTTATTGTGGATTGATTTGAAGAGATGGTATCTATGGGCTGGTAAATTTTTTTAAGGCAGCCTTTAGCAAGTCAAAAAGTTTTTCGTCTTTTAAAGATCGTTCAAAAAACTCATGCGCAGGGCTTGCGTGATTATTTTGATCTTCAAAAATACGAATTGGATTTTCGCCAAGGTGTTTAATCGCTGTTTCCAAAAGCTTTTTTTGCATTTCTACATCGGAATCAGGTATCTCACGTTTATATCCCTCGAATGCCATAGCGGCTGCGGCTTTGTAGGAATAATCCTCCTTTAACCGAAGATTGAACCCATATTGCTTTGCTGAAAACCATCCAAGCCATATGGCTGGAGCCGATAGTGGCAAACGTATTAACAAGTCTTCCCAATTACCATTAGAAATTAAAGGAGTAACGACCCAAACAGCCATTAAAACCAGAACCACTAACGAACCAACGAAAAGTCCAATCCACTGTTTCAGTGGTTTAGCGTAATATCTTCTGCGACTTACGAATGAGGCCGCCATTCCCGTCCGATTTGCATCCCCCAATAAGTCTGAAATTTTTTGTCTTTGCGACTCGAATTCACTAAATAGTTTATTTTGTGTTTGTTTATTAGTGTCGAGTTCACTCGAAAGATTTGTAAAGTCCTCAACTAACTTTGTAATTTTTCCAGCATTCTCGTTGATCGCTGTTATAACACCCTGAACTTGGGTATGACTTTCTGTTAACTTATCAAAATCAGCTTCGCCAGTTTCTTTTGTTGTTAAAGCAACTTCAGCAAATTCCTTTATTTGTTCGGTCGATTTTTTTGCTAATTCAAAGCCGGATTCAATTGCGTTATATAAAGCCTCTGCATCTTTAATTCGGGAAACTATTTCGCCTAACTTAAGACTTAGCTCAGGAATTGCAAATTTATTAGCATCAACCTCATTTAACCAAGACCTTAAAGTAATACGAGCCTGTTCAATATACGTTAACAACCCCGGTAAATGAGATTGTGCGCTGGAAGGAACATGTTGAGTTACATGTGTACGGATATTGGATATTATTTGAAGTAAATTCGCCTTTGAAGTTGCCACAGGTTCGAAATCCTGATGTTCGGCTAATACCCTAGCAATTTCAGCCATCCCCCCAAAAGCGTCACTGATCGACTGCTTTGTAAGTCCAGCAAAACCTAGCGTAGTTAGATCATCCGGTATCGTGGTGAGGCTATCCCATCCTTCCTTGATTTGTTCCAGTTGTTGCTGAATATCGTTTTGCATACCACCCTTTTATGTAATCTCAGGAATACCAATGCCTCTAATCTTCATAAAAACCCAGATTCAATAAATCAAATATTCCATATTGAATCCAAAGCAAGTAGCCTGGATGAAGCTTGCGGAATCCAGGAATTCGTGACTCCGCTTTCCCGTATTACGTTGTACTTCATACGGGCTACTAATCAAATACTTACAACGAACATTAACCGTCGCCAGACAATACTCAATCGCCACCTCTACGCCACATCACGTGCAGCTTCTTCAATGACGCTGTCCGGCACGCCCAGTTTTTTTAATGCCGCAATCAGTTTGGCTTCTTTGCTATAGGAAAATTGTGCTTCGTCCTGACGTAACCCTTCGCTGATATAAGACTTTAGCAACGCTTGATAGCCAGAAAAACCTTTATAAGGTGCAATCGTCTTCATGGATTCCACCACGTCAACAGGAATCCGTAAGGTGATGGAGGTCATCGGGCGGTCTTTTGTCAATCGGGTTTTCAAGGGTTCAGAAATCATAATCGTTGCGCTCGGTAACAGTGGCCTTGCGGGCGGAAATCAGCCGGATGATGTCACC
>JAYVGW010000115.1:0-6964 GCA_043771735.1 Methyloglobulus sp. | reverse complement strand
GACCTTTCCAGTGGGATGGCTGCCTGCGGAGAAGGCTTGGAACCGGTCACCTGCCAGATGGTTAATCAACGCCTCGCCCAAAATACTGCGGCAGGAATTGCCTGTGCATAAAATCAAGATGTTTAACATGATGTCCTCAAGCTATATTTATATATTCGTATAAGCAAATATTATAGCGAAAAAGTAATGTAGGTTTGGTTCTTTCTTGGTTTTTATTATGCAACTCGGTTTGAGAGTCTTAGCGCGCCCGCTAGTTCGGGGCAAGATCAGTTTTTATATCAAGTTTAGCAACTACTTGACTAAGCTTAACAAAACCCCCGCGGCCACCGCAGAACCAATCACCCCGGCAACATTTGGCCCCATGGCATGCATGAGCAGGAAGTTGTGGGGATTGCTTTCCAGGCCGAGCTTGTTGGCAACCCGTGCCGCCATGGGTACGGCGGACACGCCCGCCGCGCCGATTAGGGGATTAATCAACGTGCTGCTGAAACGGTTCATAATTTTCGCCATGATGACACCTGCCGCAGTGCCGATGGCGAAGGCACACGCACCCAAACCCAGTATCCCCAAGGTTTTAACTTGCAAAAAAGCTTCTGCACTGAGTTTTGAACCCACTGATAAGCCTAAGAAGATGGTGACTATGTTGATGAGTTCGTTTTGTGCGGTACTGCTTAAGCGCTCCACCACACCGCTTTCCCGCATTAAATTGCCCAGGGCAAACATGCCGATCAAAGGCGTAGCGGACGGCAATAGTAATATTGACAGGAAGAGCAGCATTAACGGAAATACGATTTTTTCTGCTTTGCTGACATCGCGCAGTTGCTGCATTTCAATCTTGCGTTCATCTTCTGTCGTCAAGGCACGCATGATCGGCGGCTGGATTAATGGCACTAATGCCATGTAGGAATACGCCGCCACGGCAATCGCGCCCAGCAAATCAGGTGCCAGTTTTGAGGCGACATAAATCGCGGTCGGGCCATCTGCACCGCCGATAATGCCGATGGCGGCAGCATCTTTTAAGCTGAATTCTAAGCCTGGGATGATGTTGAGTGCCAATGCGCCCAACAAAGATGCGAAAATACCAAACTGTGCGGCTGCGCCTAAAAGTAAGGTCTTAGGGTTGGCAATCATGGGGCCGAAGTCGGTCATCGCGCCCACGCCCATAAAAATCAACAAAGGGAAAATCCCCAGTTTTATGCCGAAATACAGGTAATACAAAAGCCCGCCTTCTTCGGCAATACCTGCGACAGGAATATTGCTGAGTATTGCGCCAAAACCAATCGGCAATAATAACAAGGGTTCAAAGCCTTTGCTGATAGCAAGGAATAGCAGCACAAAGCCCACCAGCATCATAAACGCTTGGCCGCCAGTGAAGTTATATAGCCCAGTGCTATGCCACAGTGAAATTAGGTTTTCCATTTATGTTTATAATGAAACCAGCACATCGCCACTGGCAACCGTACCGCCTTCTTTGACGTTGATGGCACTTACAATACCGGCTACTTTTGTACGTATTTCCGTTTCCATTTTCATGGCTTCCATGAGGACAACCACCTCGCCTTTGGCGACGCTGGCACACACTTCAACGAGGATCTTCAAAATTGTACCCGCCATCGGTGAAACCACCGCTTCGCCGCTGCTGGAGGCTGGCGTTGCGTAGGCTGCGCTGGCCTCTGGCTTGATGCTTAATGCAGAACCACTTGGGCCGACAGCGACCTTGAAATTCCGCCCATCGACGTTAACGGAATAAGTTTCAACCGCCGAAACCGATTTGTTGGGGGTTGCCGTTAATAGGGAAGCTGCAAATGCCTTAGGATCGGGTGCCGCCTCAAATGCAGCGGGATTGCCGCGATTAAGCAGGAATTTCCAGCCGACTTGGCTGAACATGCCATTGATTAAGGCATCTTCCTCAACACACTCCGCCAGCCTTATACCTTCTTTCTCGGCTTTTTCCAGCACGTCTGAAACCAGCTTGTTCATTTCCGACTCGAGTAAGTCAGCGGGACGGCAGGTAATGGCGGTTCCGCCATTCAACACTCGCGCTTGTAACTCTTTATTGACGGGGGCAGGCGTTGCGCCGTATTCGCCTTTCAATACACCAGCAGTTTCTTTGGTGATGGTTTTGTAACGCTCGCCATTCATCACATTAATCACGGCTTGGGTGCCGACGATTTGCGAAGTCGGCGTAACCAGCGGAATAAAACCCAAGTCTTCGCGCACACGCGGGATTTCCTTGATGACTTCATCAAACTTGTCCGCCGCGCCTTGCTCCCTCAACTGGCTTTCCATATTGGTCAACATGCCGCCCGGCACTTGCGCGACCAGGATCCGCCCATCGACACCTTTCAAGCTGCCTTCAAACTGGGCGTATTTTTTGCGGATTTCCCGAAAATAAGCGGCGATTTCTTCCAACTTGACTAAATCCAGGCCGGTATCGCGGTCAGTATCTTCAAAACTGGCGACTATCGTCTCCGTGGGGCTATGGCCGTAAGTCATGCTCAAGGACGAGATAGCGGTATCGACGTTGTCTATTCCTGCCTCGGCAGCTTTGATGATGCTGGGGACGCTCAACCCCGTAGTGGCATGGCATTGCATGTGGATCGGGATGTTGGTGCTTTTTTTCAGGCGGCTGACCAATTCAAACGCATCGTAAGGCTTAAGCAAGCCCGCCATATCCTTAATGCAGATGGAATGCGCGCCCATATCCTCAATCTGCTTGCCCAGGGCCACCCACAAGTCCATCGTATGCACCGGGCTGGTGGTATAGGAAATAGTGCCTTGGGCGTGGGCATCGGTATTCAACACCGCCTTTATGGCTCGCTCGATGTTACGCATGTCATTCATGGCATCAAAAACACGGAACACGTCAATGCCGTTGATGGCGGATCGTTCGACAAATTTATCAACCACATCATCCGCATAATGGCGGTAACCTAACAGGTTTTGACCGCGCAACAACATCTGTTGCCGGGTTTTAGGCATTGCTTTTTTCAGCAAGCGTAAGCGTTCCCAAGGATCTTCGCCCAAATAACGGATGCAAGCATCAAAGGTCGCACCGCCCCAGGATTCCATCGACCAATACCCGATGTCATCCAACTTGCCGCAAATCGGTAGCATATCTTCAATACGCAAGCGGGTTGCAAGTATTGATTGATGTGCGTCACGCAGCACGACTTCGGTAATAGCCAAGGGCTTTTTTTTGTTTTTTGTCGCCATTCTTGTTGTTATCTCTTAAACCTTTCGCTCGTATCCCAACCCAGTCAATAGCGGGGTAAAAATCAAAAGCTATAAACGATCAATGATGTTTATTTCGATAATGATGGACTGCTGCTGAAATAGCGGCAACCGTACCCTTATCTATGCCGCTGGAATCGCTTGGAAATTTTGGCGATGCCTCGGGGAAAAAACGCTGCACCACCGCAGACATCAGGTTAATTGCACCCACCAGCATGATAAGGAACACGAACACTATGCCCATACCGGCAAACATGAGTTCAATACCGCTGCTGATCTGTTCTGTCATGCCTTTTTGTATCAATAATTAATCACGAACTCCATTATCCCTAAAACCATTCCGCTAAACAAACTAAAGATAGCGGATAAGCGACGTTTTAGGTCTGGCTATTAAATTACCTGTCCTGAATGTTTTCAATTCGTTAAAATGAATGTGTTATCGTTCTTGACAGACCCCTTATGAAAACTACATTCACCGTATGTGCTGTTCAACAGCTTTGCAATCAAGATCGGAAGACAAATTTTGATTTGTCTATCGCAAAAATTCATGAAGCCGCTGCCAATAATGCCGATTTGGTGGTGTTGTCTGAGCTGCATCTTGATCCTTATTTTTGCCAGAATGAGGATTACCGTCATTTTGACCTTGCCCAATCCATTCCAGGCCCTACCACCGAAGTGTTGTCAGGTTTGGCAAAAAAACTGGGCATCGTGATTGTCTCGACATTATTTGAGAAACGGACGGCGGGACTTTATCACAATACGGCGGTGGTCTTTGATAAGGACGGCAGCCTTGCCGGAAAATACCGGAAAATGCACATCCCGGATGATCCTGGGTTTTACGAGAAATACTATTTCACTCCAGGCGACATCGGGTTTAAGCCGATTGAAACATCAATCGGTAAGCTGGGCGTTTTAGTCTGCTGGGACCAGTGGTTTCCTGAAGCGGCAAGATTAATGGCGCTGGCAGGTGCCGAAATACTGATTTACCCTACCGCTATTGGCTGGGACCCTTCTGACACAAGCGATGAGCAACAACGTCAATTAGATGCGTGGGTGACTATCCAGCGCTCCCATGCGATTGCCAATGGCATTCCGGTGGTTGCATGTAACCGGATAGGTTTCGAGAAAGCGCCGGATTCCGATGAGGGCATTAATTTTTGGGGCAACAGCTTTATTGCCGGACCACAAGGGGAGATATTAGCAAGCACAAATGATTCTGAGGCGCAGCTTTTGATGTGCACTATCGACAAAACAAGGGCCGAGCGCGTTCGGCAAATATGGCCTTATCTCCGTGACCGAAGGATTGACGACTACGGCAACCTAATCAAGCGTTATATTGACTAACCCGTTATATTTAGGAGTCTCTGAACAAGTTGATTCCATTCATGGTTCGACCAGCTCACCACGAACGGAATCAACCACTTACCGTTCGTCCTGAGCTTGTCGAAGGACATAATCAGAGATTCCTTTACTAGATATTTTTATTCTAGCTTTTAACATACATCCCTTACTTGCCGCAGGCAAAGCTGATGCCTAGCTTCATTGATCACCTAGCCGCCAGGGGTGCTCAACAAAGCGTCTACTCGAGTTTTTCTGAACACTAACGGATCGCTATCCAATTCCCGAATCATTTCGCGGTTATCCGACAATTTTACTTTCAAACCCTGGCCACTAAAGGTCAGCCAAGGCGCAGTGTGTGCCAGGATCCAGAGTAAGCTGGTTTGATACCACGGCATGATTTCCCTGAGCCAACGCAGGCGCGGCCAAAATAATGCCATCAACAGGCGGCATTCTAGTATCCCTGGTGGCCGCTATGACAACAGCGCCACCCATGCTTTCGCCTAGCAAATAAATTGGCAGCCCTGGATAACGCTGCTTTATCAGCCGAATAAAATTTTGTAAATCCGTACTATAGGTTTCACGCCCCGCCCAAAAACCACGTTGCGGCGCTGCACCAAAACCGCGCTGATCGTAAGCAAAACAAGCGATGCCCTGATTGCTAAAATACTCTGCGGGTGGTTGGCGAAAGAAATAGCTGTAATCATTAAAGCCATGCACACCAATAATCACCGCATGCGTTGTACGTGCTTTGGGTAACCAGCTATGTAAGGGGAGACGTGCGCCATCCTCCGTGAGGTAATATTTATCATGCAGTTGTGGGGGGGGCAGCTTCGTGTCGGGCACATGGGCTTCCGGTTTACAGCCGACTATTAAGATAAGAAGTTTTCTCATGTCTGCAAACTGTAGGTTTACAAAAGCGTAGCCTAACCACTGCTAAAATTTTACCGCATTTAATGGTGAAAAAAGAGGGGAGAATAACAAAAATCTTCTCTGTCCTGACTGGGCCAACCGTTTAACCACACATACAAAATTTACCTTAAAAATGTACGTCAACGACGTAAAAAAGTTAATTACATCAACACCATATTGTCCCTATGGATCATTTCCGAGTCGTCCGCATACCCTAGAATCTTCTCAAATTCGGTGCTGCTTTTACCCGAGATAAGTTCCGCATCCGTTTTCCCATAATTGATAAGCCCCCTGGCTATTTCCATACCGTTTTCATCGACGCAGGACACCAATTCGCCACGCTCAAAACGACCCGATACGGATTTTACGCCCACGGCCAACAGGCTTTTTCCATCGCTTCTTAGTACTTTGACTGCGCCAGCGTCAAGCACTAACTTGCCTTTAACCTGCAACTGACCCGCTAACCAGCGTTTTCTGGCGACCAAAGGCCCCATATCAGGCAGGAAGTGCGTACCGATTTGTTCCCCTGATATGACTTGGGTAATCACATTGTCAAGTACTCCGGGGGCAATCACGGTAGCAGCGCCCGACCTTGAAGCCAGCCGTGCTGCCTTCACTTTGGTGTACATGCCGCCGCGGCCTAGGCCGCTACGGCTTTCTCCCGCCATCTTTTCCAGGCGGCTGTCATTGACGCTGATTTGCGGGATCAATTCGGCATCGGGGTATAAGCCTGGATCGCCAGTATATAGGCCTTTTTGGTCGGTCAAGATGATAAGCAAATCAGCTTCGACCAAATTCGCCACCAAAGCCGCCAGGGTGTCATTGTCGCCAAAACGGATTTCCTCTGTGGCGACGGTATCATTTTCGTTAATCACCGGCACCACACCAAATTTAAGCAACGTCAGCAAGGTGCTACGGGCGTTGAGATAACGCTGCCTGTCAGTGAGGTCGTCATGTGTAAGCAGCACTTGCGCAGCGTGCAGGCCATGCTGCTGAAAATTGTCGTCAAACACCCGCACCAAACCCATTTGGCCGACAGCGGCGGCGGCTTGTAATTCGTGCAGGGTTTTTGGCCGGATTTTTAACCCTAAGCGGCTCATGCCCTCGGCAACTGAACCGGATGACACCAAGACGACATCAACGGAACGCTGTTTTAAGCCAACCATTTGGCTAACCCAGCCTGCTATCGCTGATTTATCAAGCCCTAGTCCGCCCTTGGTCAGCAAAGAGCTGCCTATTTTTATGACGACCCTTTTTACGTTTACGAAATCAGGCCTGCTCACGGGCTTTCCGTCGCTGTTCTTCCAAAAAATTCATGATGGCAAACATCAATTCCTTCGTGCCGTCGCCATTAATGGCCGAGATTTTAAAGACGGGGCCTGTCCATTCCAATTCTTTGATAATCGCTTCATAGTGCGTGTCTTTTTCCTCGTCCTGCAATATATCTATCTTATTGAGGACTAACCAGCGCGGTTTGCTG
>JAYVGW010000114.1:0-3529 GCA_043771735.1 Methyloglobulus sp. | reverse complement strand
TGGCAGACGAATTTAAGGGGCAGGTCTTTGGCATCAATAATCACATCCCGCACGATATTGGTGACGGGGACTTCTGCCGTCGGGATCAAGTATAAGGCCGGATCATCACTGACCTTGAACAAATCCGCCTCAAATTTCGGCAACTGGCCTGTGCCATATAAGCTATCTGCATTCACCAAATACGGCACATAAGTTTCGCTATAACCATGTTCTGCGGCGTGCGTGTCCAACATCAATTGGATGATCGCTCGTTGCAACCGGGCTAATGCCCCGTTCAACACCACAAAGCGTGCGCCTGCGATTTTTGCGCCCAGCTCAAAATCAATCAGCCTGTTTTTAGCGCCTATATCAATGTGGTCTTTGGGTGTAAACGTAAATTCAGGCAGCTTACCCCAGCGGCTGATCTCAACATTGGCCTCTTCATTTTTGCCATCAGGTACGGAGATATCCAGGATATTGGGGATACCCTCCATCAATACTGATATTTCGTTTTGGATTTTAGCCAGTTCCGCTTCTGCTGTTTTTAACTCGTCACCAAGGTGCTGCATTTGATCGAGCACAGGCTGCGCGTCTTGCCCTTTGGCTTTGGCCTGGCCTACGGCTTTTGAACGGCTGTTGCGCTCGTTCTGCAATTCTTGGGTTTTCACTTGGACAGCTTTACGCCTTGTTTCCATCGCAATGTAAGGTTCTGGATCGAATGCGAAAGCACGTCGGCTCAATTGCTCCTTAACAAAATCAAGTTCATTCCTGAATAATCGGGGGTCTAACACGGTATTTCCTATCAATAAAAAGCGAACAAAAAGTGAATTATAAGTCTTTTGCAGCCAAATTCCCCAGCCACATTACCATTAAACATATAACGGTATTGGTCGTAAAAATTCCCAGCAAAAAATTCATCTGATTCGAGAAAGTATGTCCTTGCTCGATTAAAAACAAAATAAGGTACAGCCCCGACAACACCAAATAGATGCCGATTACACCAATCACAAACGCCATGCTTAAGGGATGTGAAGGTGTGGTTTTGCTGTACAAGACGGCAATCACAAAGCCAATCAAAAACGCGCCGATGGTGTTGATAACCATCAAGGCATAAGGAATGGTAAAGCCGTTCCAAACCACCGCGCCTTCTGACCAGGAAAATAACGCTCGGCTAAATAACAAACCCAGCCATACCGCCAGGATACAGGCAGTGACACTGATGAAAATATTGCCTGCCGCTTTGGTTAAATTGCCCTGTTCGATCAGGTATAAAGTCTCCAGGGAAAAAGTGGAAAACGTGGTGAACGCGCCGATAAAGCCGACCAGGATGGCGGCCCGGTAATCATGGGCGAAGGGGACTTTTTGGACAATCAACGCTTCGGTCAGCAAGCCCAAGAGGAAAGAGCCGATGATATTGACCACCAGCGTGCCATAAGGAAAGCCACGGCCTAGCCATTGGTAAATCCCGGAAGATACCAGAAAGCGGAATACAGCGCCGAATGAGCCGCCTAGTGCGACGGCAAGTATTTGATTCATTAATTTTTTAACTTAAAACCCTGTTAAAGTTCGCCAACGACGAAAGGAAGTCCAAAACGGCAAGTTGGGCGAACTGTAGGTTGCGGGTGAGGAACCCCAACATTGGAGCCTAATTTCCATCAATGTCCTTAACATCAGTTTCTTCTACTTCGGCTTTTTTTTCTTCTGCTAGAGAGCTTAGCTTGGATGAATATTTATAACCGTATACAGCCGAATAACCTTCAAAGAACTCATCCCTGTCCCTAAAATCTCGAAAGAGAGGCCATTCGTGATAGGCAAGTTCTTGAATTAGATCTCCATTTTTCCCTATTTTCTCCATTAAACTACGCGCCTGAATAAAATCTTCAGTTAATACGGCATACGCTAACTTGAAATCATAAGTAGCGGCAGACCAGTCTTTGCCATCAAGCACGTTCTTAGCGGGATTACTTTTCCCTATTGCCTTTAATGCGATAGCATAATTAACTGTAAAAATACGGCTTATTTGATCTGTGGATATTTTGGGAAGACTGAGTGCAAATTTGCTAAGAGTTATTGCTTTTCCCCAATGCTCCATATGTAAAAAATTGAAAATTAACTCACTTAAATGTGTATCTGCGCTTTCTATATTATTCGGAATGGTTTTTCGCCAAAGAGTATGTCCAAGCATTACTGCTACTTCTGTAACCAAATGACATGAATCAAATAAATAACTAGAACCTATTTTTAGCTGTTCACCCACTACAGGTTCTTCTTTGAACTTGAATTCGACTTTTTTGCAACTATCAAGATATTGTTTACTTACAATTCCGTCGCAATGGGTAAATAAATTTCTCCTTTGGGCGCGTTCAATAAAAGTAGGCCAACTATCAAATTTAGTTAATGTGGTGATTGAAAACCTTTTTTCTAAATCATTAAATTGATCGATATATCCTTTTCTTCTAAGTGTTTCAATTTCTTTATCTAACATCACTTGCCTTAACTCATCCATAGATTCGTATTGCAGAGCTTCTGAAAGAGGAATTTCCCTATTAATATTATTATAGAGATTTGGATTAGATTGATATAAAACAGCCACTAGATCGCCTACATACTTATCGAAAGCAGCAAACAAACATATATAAAGACTTTTCTCAAGTGTAGCAACTGGTGTTGAATTATTATGTCGATCAATTTCTCGAATAGCTTTTCTTATGCCTTTTACACCTAAAAGCCTTTGGTCTCTATCCTCTTCATTTTTCAGAATATTTTGGCATTCCGATATATCAGATTTAATTCTCGCAGCGTTTTGATTGTACTTTTCTGCTGCCGTTTTTATGAAGCTTTTCGCACATTCTTCGATATCAAGAACTCGATGTATGAAATCATCGATTACTTTTCCACGGATAACTTTTTTTTAGAAGAATCATCTTTGCTTGCTTTATTCTCAACCTTACTGCTATCAGCAGCATTATCTAATGCTTTATCGGTCACTTTAGTTTCGCCCCTTTTATTGAGCCATGTAGGGTACGCATTGCGTACCTTTTCGACTTCGATGCGTAATGGTACGCAATGCGTAAACTACAAACTTTGGCATTTAATAAAATGCTCGCGGTAATAACGCAATTCTTCAATAGATTCAAGAATATCCGCCAAGGCTTCATGCTTGGTCTCTTTTTTGAAGCCGTCTTTCAGGTTTGGTGCCCAGCGTGCGGCCAATTCCTTTAATGTCGAGACATCAATGCTGCGGTAATGGAAATAAGCTTCCAGCTTGGGCATGTACTTGACCAAGAAGCGCCGATCTTGCCCGATGGTATTGCCGCACATGGGGGAAACCCGTCCAGCCACCCAATCTTGCAAAAATGCAATGGTCATGGTTTCGGCTTCTTCCGCGTTGATCTTGGAAGCCTTGACGCGGTCAATCAAGCCCGATTCGCCATGATGTTTTTGGTTCCAGTCATCCATCGCCAACAAGGCGGCATCGGGTTGATGCACGGCAATTGCCGGACCTTCGGCGAGTATGTTCAGGTCTTTGTCGGTAATGACGGTGGCAATC
>JAYVGW010000113.1:0-8513 GCA_043771735.1 Methyloglobulus sp. | reverse complement strand
ATGAACCTTGCCATTCGCGGCATTGATTTCAATCTGGGTAAAGAACCCGCCGATACTTTTGTGCGTAATCAACACCCCGATCTACGTGCTGATTTTGTGCTGGCTAATCCGCCGTTTAACATCTCCGACTGGTGGCACGGCAGCCTGGAAGGTGATCCGCGCTGGGTTTACGGTACGCCGCCCCAGGGCAATGCCAACTATGCCTGGCTGCAACACATGCTGTACCACCTAAAACCCACTGGCCGCGCCGGGATTGTGCTTGCCAATGGTTCCATGTCATCCAGCCAAAACAGCGAAGGCGATATACGCCGGACGATGGTGGATGCCGATAAAGTGGAAGTGATGATCGCACTGCCCAGCCAACTGTTCTTCAACACCCAAATTCCGGCTTGCCTGTGGTTTCTGGTGAAGGAAAAACGTACCCGGCAAGGCGAAGTTCTGTTTATTGATGCCCGTAAACTCGGCAGCATGATTAGCCGCGTACAGTCCGAATTTACTGATGAAGTCATCGACAAAATCACCAATACCGTTGCTGCATGGCGCGGCGAATCACTTCTCCCCTCACCCCTTGCCCCTCTCCCAGGGGGAGAGGGGGATCTTACAGATGCAGTCTATTCCCAAATTCTCCCTCTCCCTCTGGGAGAGGGCCGGGGTGAGGGAAAACAAATTAAAGACGAACAAACTCACCCACAACCTATTTACCAAGACATACCCGGTTATTGCCGCAGCGTGACCTTGGCAGAAATAGCCGAACACGGCCACGTTCTCACCCCAGGTCGCTATGTCGGTGCGGAAGAAGTGGAAGACGACGATGAAGCCTTTGCCGACAAGATGCAAAAGCTCACCGAAAAGCTGGGGGAGCAGATGGCGAAAGGGGCTGAGGTGGATCAATTGATACGCCAGAAGTTGGGAGGTATAGGGTATGATTTCTGATTGCTTAAAGGTGTGCTATAACGACAATTTAATCGAAATCAGAGGGTTTTATGGAAATTGATTTTTCACCACTGGAAAGCGCCATTAGCCAGTTGGAAAAAAGCATTACTTTTGCTACATCAGAAATGGCAGAAAAAGACCTTGAATTATTTGAACAATTCCGTAATTCCGTAATTCAATGTTTTGAGTTTACTTATGAACTTAGCCATAAAATGCTTAAACGCTATCTTGAAGAAACCGCCGCGAATCCTGAAGAAATTGATTTAAGTACGTTTCAAAACATCATTCGCATAGGAAATGAAAAAGGCTTGCTACGCTCTGATTGGTCTGAATGGAAAGGTTACCGCCTAGCGCGTAGCACGAGTAGTCTACCTATGATGTTAATAAAGCTGATGCTGTTTATCATATTGCTCCGGATTTCCTTGAAGAAGCAAAGTATTTGTATCACAAATTAGTCCAGAAGAACCCTCAAGAGTGAATTCAAGAAATAACAGACCTAAAATCGATATCTCTCCTCAGGATTGGGATGAGGTTTACCCTATTTTGAAAAAATATGTGCCTGAATATACCGTTTGGGCGTTTGGTTCACGAGTGAAAGGCACGGCTAAAGCATACTCTGATCTTGATTTGGCTATTATCACGCAGCAGGCCCTCTCTTTGAAACGTACAGCAGAGCTTAAAGAAGCGTTTGATGAATCTAATTTATCCATTCGTGTTGATATTGTGGATTGGGCCGCAACCAGCGAAGCCTTCCGAAAAATCATTGAGCGCGACAAAGTGATTGTTCAAAAAGCGGCAACTGATAAGCCAGAAGTTGGGAGGGCTGGGGTATGAGTTCTGATGTAGGTCGGGTTAGCGGTAGCGTAACCCGACGCATCGAAGCCGAAGAAGCCGAAAATGCAGCCGATTTTGTCGGGTTACGCTGCGCTAACCCGACCTACGAGGCTGGGGTATGAGTTCTGAGTGGATAGAAACTACTCTTGGAGATATTTTGACCTTGCAGCGGGGTATGGATTTACCTGTACAGGACAGAAAGAATGGAAATGTTCCAATAATCGCTTCAAATGGAATCACTGGTTATCACAACCATGCCCCAGTTAAAGCACCCGGTGTCGTGATTGGTCGAAGTGGAAGCATTGGCGGTGGGCAGTTTATCGAATGCGACTTTTGGCCTCTTAATACGACATTGTGGGTAAAGGATTTCAAAGGTAACGACCCGAGATTTTGTTATTACTTGCTCCGCTCAGTTGACTTCAGTGGCCTAAATGCCGGGAGTGGCGTACCTACACTAAATAGAAACCACCTGCATCCAATGCCGATGGTTTGCCCTCCCGTTTCAGAACAAAAGCAAATATCTTCGTTGCTTGGGGCTCTTGACGACCGCATAACTCTCCTACGCGAAACCAACACCACCCTCGAAGCCATCGCCCAAGCCCTGTTCAAATCCTGGTTCGTGGACTTCGACCCCGCGCGCGCCAACGCTTTACTCCCCTCTCCCTGTGGGAGAGGGGGCGGGGGTGAGGGTAAACAGGCTCCGATCCCTCACCCCAACCCTCTCCCACAGGGAGAGGGAGCAGTCCTCCCCCCCGAAATATCAGCCCTATTTCCTGATAGTTTTGAGGAATCGGAATTGGGGTTGGTGCCGAGGGGGTGGAAGGTTGGAAACCTTGAAGCTTGTTGTGTTCGGGTAGAAAGCGGCGGCACCCCGAAAAGAACGGTAGCAGATTACTGGAATGGTACTATTTCTTGGCTTACATCCGGTGAGGTCAGGAATCCAATGGTATTAGATACCAAAGAAGCAATTACTTTGTTGGGTGTGAAGGAAAGCTCCGCTAAACTTTGGCCTGAAGGTACAACAGTAGTTGCTATGTATGGAGCAACAGCGGGTGAAGTATGTTTATTAGCGCAGCCTACAACTGCAAACCAAGCTTGTTGTGGCTTGATTCCACTTAAGAATTTTCGGGCATTTTTATTTTTCTGTGTTCGTAGAGAGCGAGAAAATCTTGCGTCAAAATCATCGGGATCTGCTCAACAAAATCTGAATAAAGGCCTTGTGTCTGAGCATAAAATCCTTATTCCATCCGATATCATTGTTGCAGCATACGAATCAATAATTGGTGAATTACTTAACGGTTGGATCGCGAACGAAAAACAAGCCCAAACCCTCGCCACCCTCCGCGACACCCTACTCCCCCGCCTAATCTCCGGCCAACTCCGCCTGCCAGAAGCCGAAGCAGGCATCATGGAAACCAGCACATGAGTTATCAACCGCCTTACACCATCACCCCACGGATACTCCAGCAAGTCGCGGACATCGTCGAATTGCTGACCCGTTGGTCGGTGTTGTCAGGTGATAATGCCTGGTCGCCCCAGTTGCGGCGTACGCATCGCATCCGCACCATTCAGGCATCGCTTGCCATTGAGAACAATAGCCTGAGCGTTGAACAAGTCACTGCGGTATTGGAAGGTAAGCGGGTGTTGGGTTTGCCGCGTGAGATTCAGGAAGTGCGCAATGCCTTTGCCGCTTATGAACAGTTGCCGCACTGGCAAGCACATAGCACAGCGGATTTATTGGCGGCGCACGGGTTGCTGATGGCGGGGTTGGTGGATGATGCGGGGTGTTTTCGTACCGGCGGTGTCGGCATTTACAATCAGCAACATTTAGTCCACATGGCGCCACCTGCCAGTCGGGTCGATACGTTGATGGCGGATTTGTTGGCTTGGGTGGCTTCGCCTGCCGTGCACCCCTTAATTGCCAGTTGCGTTTTCCATTATGAATTTGAGTTTATCCATCCGTTTGCCGATGGTAATGGTCGGATGGGGCGTTTATGGCAAACTTTAGTGTTAAGCGAGTGGCAGCCTATGTTAGCGTATTTGCCCGTTGAATCGGTGATTAGGGTGCGGCAAGCAGAGTATTATCAAGCCCTGGCCGATGCGGACAAGTTGGCGGATTCAACGCCGTTTATCGAATTTATGTTGCAAGCCTTGCACGATGCCCTGATTGAGGTGTCGCTAAAAACGTCGGTGAAAACGTCGGTGAAAACGTCGGGGAAAATTCTTGCATTGTTACGGGAAAATACCCGGTTGACTATTCCAGAATTGGCGCTGGCCATTGGCGTGACCGAACGCTCGATTGAGCGCAACCTGCAAAAATTGCAACAAGAACAGCGCTTGCGGCGGGTTGGCTCTGCCAAGGGCGGGCATTGGGAGCTGATAGAATGACCGAAGACCAACTGGAACAAGAAACCCTAAGTTGGCTGGCGGATGTCGGTTACACCCCCATCTACGGTATCGATATTGCCGTCGATGGGATTAGCCCCGAACGGACTAATTATGTTCAAGTGGTGTTGGTTGAACGTTTGCGCAAGGCGATCAACCGTCTTAATCCGTCAATTCCCTTGGTTGCCCGTGAAGATGCTTTAAGGCAAGTGTTGAACCTGGATACTCCTGTTCTGTTGGCGGCAAATAGAAACTTTCACCGTCTGCTGGTAAATGGCGTACCCGTACAATATCAAAAAGATGGCGAAACCCGAGGTGATTTTGTCCGTTTGATTGATTGGGATTGCCCCTCACCCCAGCCCTCTCCCAACGGGAGAGGGGGATCGTTGAATGAATGGTTGGCGGTCAACCAGTTTTCCATCAAAGGTGCAAAATATACCCGCCGCCCTGACATAATCCTGTTTATCAATGGCTTGCCGCTGGTATTGCTGGAGCTGAAAAATCCGGTCGATCAAAATGCCGATATTTGGAAAGCGTTCGATCAGTTGCAAACTTACAAGGAACAAATCCCCGATGTTTTCCAGTACAACGAAATATTGGTGATTTCCGATGGCACGGAAGCGTTGATGGGATCGCTATCGGCGGATTCTGAACGCTTTATGGCATGGCGTACCATTGATGGCGTGGAACTTGATCCGCTCGGCCAGTTTAATGAGCTGGAAACGCTGGTGCGTGGCGTTCTTGCTCCGGCTTATCTGCTGGATTATCTGCGTTTCTTTGTGTTGTTTGAAGATGACGGCACACTGGTCAAAAAAATTGCCGGTTATCACCAGTTCCATGCCGTTCGTTCCGCTATTACCCAAGTGGTTGATGCCTCCCGACCCGGTGGCAGTCATAAAGGCGGCGTGGTTTGGCATACCCAAGGCTCAGGCAAGAGCATCACCATGACCTGCTTTGCCGCCCGTGTGATGCGGGAAGCGGCGATGGAAAACCCAACCATTGTGGTGATTACCGACCGCAATGATCTGGATGGGCAATTGTTTGGCGTGTTTTCCCTGTCGCAGGATTTATTGCGGGAAGAACCGATACAAGTTGAATCCCGCCAGGATTTGCGTACCAAGTTAGCCAATCGCCCTTCGGGTGGCATTGTGTTTGCCACCATCCAGAAGTTTATGCCGGGTGAAGATGAAGATACTTTTCCGGTGCTATCAGACCGTCATAACATCGTCGTCATCGCCGATGAAGCCCATCGTACCCAGTACGGTTTCGAGGCCAAACTAAAAACTGTGCGCCGCAACGGATTATCAACCAAAACAGTCTCGCCCTTACTTGCCGGAAATGACGATCTGTTAATGGTAGCCGAAGACCCTGCCAGTTATGTCACCCGCTATCAGGTCGGCTATGCCCAACATTTGCGTGATGCCTTGCCGAACGCCACGTTTGTCGCCTTCACCGGCACACCCGTTTCCGCTGAAGACCGCGATACCCGCGCCGTATTTGGCGACTATATCCACATCTACGATATGCAGCAAGCACGGGAAGATGGTGCGACGGTCGCTATCTATTTTGAATCGCGTTTGGCAAAGCTGGGCTTGAAGCAGGAAACCTTGCCTACTATCGATGCCGAAGTGGATGAACTGGCGGAAGATGAGGAGGAAGATCAACAAGCCCGCCTGAAAAGCCGATGGGCAGCACTGGAAAGCATCGTCGGTGCCGAACCCCGTATTCGCCAAGTGGCGGAGGATTTAGTCGAACACTTTGAGGAACGCAGCAAGGCGCAATCCGGCAAGGCAATGGTCGTCGCCATGAGCCGGGAAATCTGCGTGCATTTGTATGATGCGATTGTCGCGCTTCGTCCCGATTGGCACGATGAAGACCCTGAACGTGGTGCAATCAAAATTGTCATGACCGGTTCTGCCAGTGATAAACCCTTGCTGCGTCCGCATATCTATTCCAAGCAAGTCAAAAAACGGCTGGAGAAACGCTTTAAAGACCCGGATGATCCGATGCGGTTGGTGATTGTGCGCGATATGTGGCTAACCGGATTTGACGCGCCCTGTGTGCATACCCTGTATGTGGACAAGCCCATGAAAGGCCATAACCTGATGCAAGCGATTGCCAGGGTTAACCGGGTATTCCGCGATAAACAAGGCGGGCTGGTGGTGGATTACATCGGTATCGCTAATGACCTGCAACATGCCTTAAAAGAATACACCGCCAGTAAAGGACGCGGACGACCGACCGTGGATGCCCATGAAGCCTATGCCGTGCTGGAAGAAAAACTAGATATTTTGCGTTCCATACTGCACGACTTTGATTACAGCGGCTTTTTGACGGGTGGGCATCGGCTATTAGCGAAAGCAGGCAATCATGTCCTAGGTCTGGATGATGGCAAAAAACGGTTTTGTGATACGGCCTTGGCAATGTCCAAAGCCTTTACCTTGTGCTGTACCTTGGATGAAGCTAAGGCGGTAAGGGAAGAAGTCGCCTTCTTCCAGGCCGTTAAGGTACTACTTACCAAAAAAGACATCAGCACAAAAAAGAAAACCAATGATGAGCGCGAACTTGCCATCCGCCAGATTATCGGCTCTGCCGTCGTATCGGAAGAAGTCGTCGATATTTTTAGTGCCGTGGGTCTTGATAAACCCAATATCGGCATCCTGGATGAAGGCTTTTTGAATGATGTGCGTAATTTGCCGGAACGCAATCTTGCCATCGAATTGTTAGAACGGTTACTGGAAGGCGAAATTAAAGCGCGTTTTGCCAGCAATGTCGTCCAACACAATAAATTCTCTGACTTACTCACTAATGTCATTACCCGTTACCAGAACCGCGCCATTGAAACAGCACAAGTCATCGAAGAACTGATCGACATGGCCAAGAAGTTCCGTGAAGCCGCCGGAAGGGGGGAGGAACTCGGGCTAACCGAGGACGAAATGCGTTTCTACGATGCCTTGGCTGATAATGAGTCCGCCGTCCGTGAGCTATCCGATGAAATCCTAAAGAAAATTGCCCATGAACTGACTGAAAATCTGCGCCAGAATCTAACTGTAGATTGGTCTGCGCGGGAAAGCGTAAGGGCTAAATTACGGTTAATGGTGAAGCGGATTTTGCGTAAATATAAATATCCGCCGGATCAGCAGGAATCAGCTATAGAATTGGTGTTGCAGCAGGCCCAGGCTTTGGGTGAAGCTTGGGGATAAAGCTTCATAATTAATTTTACGAGTAATAATTACTCGATTGTTTTAAGCGGGTTACCTATGCTGCCAAACCAAATACTATCTCAAATCCGACAGCCATACCAATCTTAAAGTTTAGACAGTAACCGTTACTGTGGTAACGGTCCAAGGTTCAATCTAACCCTTTTACTTTGTTAGTTTTCTTGGTTTGTGTTGGGCTTTTTGGTTTAGCGCGCTCTGCATTAAACCGAAACCACTTCCGCCATTTTTGCCGTATTAACACGGCTACCCCAAAGCCCTGAAATAATTGCGTCAGCAATGCCGTTTTCTGCGCTGCTGTAAAATTGCACTGAACCTGCCTGTTGGTTTTCGCTTAATAAACTATGATGATGCAGCAAGCGTTGCAAGCGCCTAGCGATAGCCGCGCCAGAATCAATAACTCGTACGCCAGTTCCGGCGATTTCCTGAATAATGGGCTTCAAAAACGGGTAATGGGTGCACCCTAACACCAGAATATCGGCATTCTGCGCCAATAACGGTTGCACATATTGGGCAACAAGTGCCCGGGTCCTCATGCTATCGAGGTCGCCTTGCTCTACCTGGTCAACCAAGCCCGGACAGGCTTGCGGGATTATTTGTACCCGGTCGGCAAAACGGGAAAACAGGACTTGGAAATTGTTGCTGTTGATCGTCCTGCTGGTCGCCAATACGCCGATGATACCGGTTTGGGTTTGTTCAGTGGCAGGTTTAACGGCGGGCTCCATCGCCACCATAGGCAGATGGTAGATTTCGCGCAATTCTTTGACGGCAGCGGCAGTTGCGGTATTGCAGGCAACTACGATAGCCTTGACCTTATGGCTTAAAAAAAACTCGATGATGGCGGTGGACCGCTCCAGGATGAATTCCTTAGGTTTGTCCCCATACGGCGCATGGTTGGAATCGGCGACATAAATCAAGTCTTCATGCGGCAGCAATTGATGAATCTCCCGTAAAACCGAAAGTCCGCCAACACCGGAATCAAATACGCCAATAGGATGTTTTGAATGCATTTACGCTTGAATTTATTATTGTTATGGGCGTAAGTCTAGGTTCTGTTGACATTTCAAAGATAGGCGTTTTAAAACAACTGCTTACAATCTCTAGGTAAATCATAACTATTTGATATGGAAAGTATTTTTACCA
>JAYVGW010000112.1:0-12045 GCA_043771735.1 Methyloglobulus sp. | reverse complement strand
TCAACCCAAAACTCGCCAGGACCCAAACCATCTTAGGGTTTGCCGACTTGGCGGAAACCGAAATTGATGCCGCCAAACAAGCCTTCCAGCAAGCATTGGAACTGGATTCCTCCGATCCCTTGGCACGCTTAGGCTTAGGCCTCGCAAAAATAAGGCAGGGCGACATCGAAGCAGGCAAAAATGAGCTAGAAACCGCCGTCAACCTCGACCCCAACAACGCCATCATCCGCAGCTACCTGGGCAAGGCCTACTATGAGCTAAGGAACAAGGATTACGCGGGGAAAGAATTTGAGATCGCCAAAGAGCGCGACCCCAAAGACCCGACCCCTTACTTCTACGATGCCATCCTCAAGCAAACCACCAACCGCCCGGTGGAAGCATTGCATGACATGCAGAGGGCGATTGAACTTAATGACAACAGGGGGGTTTATCGGTCTAAGTTGTTGTTGGATAAGGACACTGCGGCACGACAAGTGGGATTGGGGCGCATTTTCACTAACCTGGGGTTTGATGACCCCGCCAACCGGCAAGCCATGAAATCGTTGGCCATCGACCCCAGCAATTATTCCGCGCACCGTCTGTTGTCCGACAGTTATTTGACTAAGCCACGCCATGAAATAGCCCGTAGCAGCGAACATTTGCAATCACAGCTACTACAGCCGCTCAACTACAATCCCATACAACCCAGTCTCGCTTATACCGACCTTAACATAATCAAGGGGATTGGCCCTAACGAGACCTCGTTCAACGAATATAACCGATTGTTCGAGCGCAATGGCATCCGTTTCACCACAACGGGTATAGCAGGGTCGAACAGCACCCTGGGCGATGAAACGGCGCTGTCGGGGATACACGACAAGTTTTCGTTCAGCTTGGGGCAACTGCATTACGACACCAACGGCTTCCGAAAGAACAATGACCTGAAACACAATATCTATAACGCGTTTGCCCAATATGAAGTTTCGCCAGAAGTTAACGTACAGGCGGAATATCGGCATCGGGAAACGGAACATGGGGATTTGGAGCTTAAAGGTGATGCTAATGATATAGATTCGAAAATCCATCGCACAATTAATCAAGATACCTATCGTGCAGGGGTAAAGGTTTCACCAACACAGCATTCGGATTTGTTGTTTTCATTCATACATGCTGATCGTGAAGAAGTTAATGGGAAAAAGCTATTCGATAGAGTAAAAGCACTTAGTTATGATGGTGAAATACAGTATTTATTTCACAGTGATAACATAAATACAGTTTTGGGAGGTGGTTTATATCGTACCGATAATACTAGGTTGGATTGTACTGCTCTTCCTTGCATTTTAATACCTAATAATACTACTCAATATTTAGCTTATTTATATTCAAATTATAAACCAGTAAATAACCTAAATCTAACAGGCGGTATATCTTACGATCATTATCGCGATAATGAAAGTGGAGCTGGGCTAAATCTTAGTGAATTGAATCCAAAGTTTGGTTTTCAGTGGAAAGCAAATAACTATTTTTCATTTAGGGGCGCAGTTTTCAAATCTGTAAAATCTGCAATTATCGATAATCAATTGTTACAGCCTACGCAATTAGCTGGATTTAATCAGTTTTTTGATGATATTAATGGTACCGTAGGGTGGAATTATGGAATTGGAATAGATACTCAATTGCATAAAGACATCTATGCCGGAGTAGAGGTTTACAAACGTGATTTAAAAATTCCAACCGGCCTAATTTTCCAAAAGCCGAGTGAAGAATTATACAGGTTATATTTAAACTTGATGCTTACGAATAATTGGGTAGTCAACTCTGAGTTTCGTTTTGAAAATTTTCGCAGTGATGGCAGCTTTCCTGGGTTACCTAAATTTGTTGAGACAACATATCTTCCAACAGAAATACGGTATACTCATCTCTCAGGTTTTTTTGCTGCTTTAAAGGGAACTTTTGTAAACCAAAGGGTCCGTTTATTCGATGCTGCTCAAGATGGGTTTAATAGTAATTTTTACCTTGTGGATGCGGCGATTGGTTATCGTTTCCCAAAACAATATGGGCTAATAAGTTTGGAAGCTAAAAATTTATTTGATTCTAACTTTAAATATAGAGATCGACAATTTCAGCTAAATGAACAACGGTCTCCTGATATTTTTCCCGAACGTATGTTATTTGGGCGAATAACTCTTAATTTTTAAAATTTCTTTATTTAATGGAGGGAAAAATGTTACCAGATACAACATTACTAGATATAAGTAATAATTCTACTGAAGAAGTTATTCCTATAAATTTTTCTTTCTTGATTTCCTTTAACGAAAACGGCAAAACTACAGAACTTTTAGTTAACGGTAGTCCAGCTTGTTTTAAAACTACAAATGGGGATCCAGTTAAAATTACTGAATTTATTGATATATCTCTCAATATACCCGAAGAGCATCTTAATAACTTTCCAGAAGATTTTGATTGTGAAAGTATAAAAATATTAAATCAATTGAATTGGTGTAAACGAAATGGAAAATGGGTTACATGTCAAGGACCTTGCTGATAAGCAAGCCGCGTAGGTTGGGTTGCGCTGTTTGCAACCCAACATTGGGTGTCCGAATGTGTTGGGTTAACGATTAAGCTGTTAACCCAACCTACTTATATCCCTTGCTCATATTCCGTGGTATCTGGAATATTATCAACCCGTAAGATGGGAATTGTAAGGTGGATTCGCGTTAGCAATCCACCAAATCGGAACTTCGGTGCTACTTTTGGCATTAGCGGTTTGCTCGTGCGAAACCGCCCTATGCTTCTGAAAACATCTGTATGGTGGATAAATTCTCCCTACGACAGAATGCTGAGGAAATTATGTGTGTCGTCATGGATACAACCTCATCCCGTATGCTGGGTATTTATGGTTGGCGGTGAGGTACGAAGCACACTTCAATAGATGATCTTCTTATCTTTCAACGCGTCATAAATCTCGTCAATCCCTTGCTTATCTCCATCAAAACCCATTTCGGCAAGATTGCGGTTATCTATACAAAGGCAAAGTAATCCGGCATTTTTGATGGCCTCAACTAAGGCTGCGCTGGCTGTTTCCAGCACGGTGGCCGCATGACCGTTATCAAACAGTTTTCTTTCCAGTTGATAAGCCAGCGCTCTGCTGTTTACGCCGGTTAACGCAATGGCGGTTGCCGTTTGGCTGAAGCGGGCGGCGCGATCATCTGCGCTGACGGGTAAGAGTCCTTCATCGTCGGTAATGCCGGTAATCATGCCCGCACCGACGGTGCCATTGGTCAGGCGGTCGATAATGATGAAGGAGCCGGTCCATTTGCTGTTTTTGTACGGGTCGAAAACCACCGGAGCATTGACGGAAACGGTGCAAGAACCAATCTCGTTGAGCTTAAGTTCATTGGCATCGTGATGTTCCAGCGTGTTGACATCAATTCGGTGATGGATTAAGGAAATCGAACCGTACACGCTGCGGGTTGCCAGCTTAATGGCGTACTGACGGCCTGGGGTGAGCGGCTTTTCTGCCATCCAGACGATATTTGCCCTGAATTTGTCGGAGACCACTGGGGCGGTTTTGTTTTTCCCAATCAGTATATCGCCACGGCTGACATCAATTTCATCTTCGAGCGTAAAAGTGACCGCCATCGGTGGAAACGCTTCTTGAAGGTCGCCATCATAAGTGACGATAGCCTTGATTTTGCTGCTTTTGCCAGAGGGCAGGGCGGTAACCACATCGCCTTTGCGAAATACCCCGGCAGCCACCGTGCCGCAGAAGCCACGGAAATCAAGGTTCGGGCGGTTGACGTACTGAACGGGGAAACGCGCGTCGTCAAAATTATGGTCGTTGGCGATTTTGACAGTGTTTAGCGCTTCCATCAGTGGTAAGCCGCTAAACCAGGGCATGTTGTCACTACGATTGACGACGTTATCGCCGTCCAGTGCGGACATGGGAATGAAAAAAATGTCATGCAGATCCAATGTACGGGTGAAGCTAAGGTAATCCTGTTTGATCTTGTTGAACACGTTTTCGCTATAACCGACCAAATCCATCTTGTTGACGGCGACGATGATATGGCGGATACCGAGCAACGAAGTAATAAAGCTATGCCGTTTGGTCTGCGTTTGCACGCCGTAACGGGCATCAATCAAGATGATGGCGAGGTCGCAGGTTGACGCTCCGGTCGCCATGTTGCGGGTGTACTGCTCGTGGCCTGGGGTGTCAGCGATGATGAACTTGCGGGTGGAGGTCGAAAAATAACGGTAGGCGACATCAATGGTAATGCCTTGCTCCCGTTCCGCCTGCAAGCCGTCAACCAATAATGCCAAGTCGATTTTACCAGCGCCCGTGGTGCCGGATTTAACGCTGTCGGCTTGCACGGCGGCCAACTGGTCTTCGTAGATCATCTTGGAATCGTGCAGCAATCGGCCTATTAAGGTGCTTTTGCCGTCATCGACATTGCCGCAAGTTAGAAAGCGCAATAATTCTTTACGCTCGTGTTGGGCGAGGTAAGCGTTGATGTCGGTGCTGATGAGTTCGGATTGATGGGACATATCTTTTTTAAATTCTTAATAGTAAATGCAGTGGTTTGAGGCTTAGAAGTATCCTTCCCGCTTTTTTTGCTCCATAGAGCCTGCTTGGTCGTGGTCGATCAAACGGCCTTGGCGTTCTGAGGTGGTGGTCAACAACATTTCCTGGATGATTTCGGGCAAGGTGGTCGCTGTCGATTCGACTGCACCGGTTAAGGGATAGCAGCCCAAGGTGCGAAAACGCACCATTTTCATTTTGACCTTATCATCAGGGCCGATGGGCATACGGTCGTCATCGACCATAATCAACATGCCGTCTTTTTCGACCACCGGACGTTCTTTGGCGAAATATAAGGGCACGATGGGGATGTTTTCCAGATGGATGTATTGCCAGATGTCCAGCTCAGTCCAATTTGACAGCGGAAATACTCGGATGCTTTCGCCTTTGTTGACTTCTCCGTTGTAGATATTCCACAACTCAGGGCGTTGATTCTTGGGATCCCACGTGTGGTTTTTGTCGCGGAACGAATACACCCTTTCTTTGGCGCGGGATTTTTCTTCATCTCGCCTCGCTCCGCCAAATGCCGCATCAAACTGATATTTGTTGAGGGCTTGCTTGAGTGCTTGGGTTTTCATGACATCAGTGTGTTTTTTACTGCCATGCGTAAACGGGCCCATGCCCTGATCGACACCATCCTGATTGATATAAACCAGTAAATCAAGGCCGAGGGTTTTAGCCATGTTATTACGGAATTCAATCATTTCCTTGAATTTCCAGGTGGTATCGATGTGCATCATTGGAAACGGCGGGACACCAGGATGGAAAGCCTTCATGGTCAGATGCAACATGACCGCAGAATCTTTTCCGATGGAGTACAGCATGACAGGTTTTTCAAACTCTGCCGCTACTTCGCGGATGATATGGATGCTTTCGGCTTCCAGTTGTTTAAGGTGGGTAAGTGTGTAATCGGTCATTAATGCGGTGCTTGGTAGTTTCTGGGCGTGGCAACCCGAAATGCTTAAGGAATGTTCAGGCTTTCCATTTTAATTGGAAAGCCCAGCTATTACCACAACTGCATCTTTATTAATCAGGCTATGATTTATTACCGCCAACCATATCAAGCGCCAAAGCCTCAGCCACTTTGATGCCATCTACCGCAGCGGACAGGATTCCCCCCGCATAGCCTGCACCTTCTCCGGCGGGATAAAGCCCTTTGGTATTGATGCTTTGATAGTGCGCGTTGCGTTTAATGCGAATAGGCGATGAAGTACGGGTTTCAACACCTGTCAACACCGCATCAGGCATGGCAAAGCCTGGGATTTTCTTGTCGAACGCGGGAATTGCTTCGCGGATTGCCTCGATAGCGTAGTCCGGCAGGGCTGAATCCAGGTTACACAAATGCACGTCAGGGAGGTAGGAAGGTAAGACTTTACCGAATCCTATTGAGGGCGTGTTCGCCAGAAAATCCCCGACTAATTGGCCTGGGGCTGAATAAGTTTTGCCGCCTAAGGCATAAGCATGGGCTTCCAGGCGGCGTTGGTAGTCGATACCTGCCAGTGGATGCCCGGGATAATCGTCCGGCGTAATGCCAACGACGATGCCGCTATTGGCGTTGCGTTCATTTCGGGTATATTGGCTCATGCCATTGGTGACCACATGCTCGGCCTCAGACGTGGCAGCCACCACCGTGCCGCCTGGACACATGCAGAAGCTGTACACCGAACGGCCATTCTTGCAGTGATGCACCAGTTTGTATTCGGCGGCGCCTAATATCGGATTCCCTGCGTTGCTACCAAAACGGCAAGTATCAATCAAAGATTGCGGATGCTCGATACGAAAACCTACGGAAAAAGGTTTGGCTTCAATGTATACCCCTGATTCATAGAGCATCTTAAAGGTGTCACGTGCGCTGTGGCCTATGGCAAGCACAACATGGCCAGTTTCGATGGTTTCACCATTCACAAGCGTAACGCCTTGTATCTGATTGTTTTCAATATCAATCTTGTCAACCCGACTTTGAAAGCGGATTTCTCCACCCAAAGATTCAATGCTTGCACGCATTTTTTCTACCACTGTTACCAGTTTATAAGTGCCGATATGGGGCTTGCTGACATAAAGGATTTCGGCAGGCGCTCCGGCTTTGACAAATTCCGTGAGTACCTTGCGCCCATAATGGTTGGGATCCTTGATTTGCGTGTACAGTTTGCCGTCAGAAAAAGTACCTGCGCCGCCTTCACCGAATTGCACATTGGATTCGGGATTGAACTGCCGCTTGCGCCACAGGCCGAAGGTATCTTTGGTGCGTTCCCTTACTTCCTTGCCGCGCTCCAGGATGATCGGGCGGAATCCCATTTGCGCCAGGATTAATCCCGCAAATAATCCGCAAGGCCCAGTGCCGATAACCACAGGCCTCAAGGCCAGGTTTTTGGGTGCTTGGTTTATAAAACGATAAGACGTGTCCGGCGTTAACGATATTTTCGGATCGGCTTTTAAACGTAATAAAATACTTTCCTCATTTTTAGTTTCTATATCAAGGGTATAGATAAGGTTGATGTCGTTGCGTTTACGGGCATCATGGGCGCGGCGGAATATCTTATACGTGATGAGGTCTGCTTCGAGTATGTCCAGACGGGTCAGGATCGCGGATTTGAGTGCGGATTCTGGATGGTTTAAGGGGAGTTTGAGTTCGGTGATTCGGAGCATGTCAGTTTTGTAAAAATATCATTTAAATGGGTAGTTATGGCTTCCCGAATTTGTAAGGAACTTCTTTTAACAAGCGGTTTTCAAATAGTGTGTCATTCCGGCATGGACGGCCGCCAAGGATGGCGGAAGTGCGGTAGGCAAGTAGGAACTTGCCCCGCTTGCCGGACCAGAGGCCGGACAGCTTAACGTAGAGACGCAAAGTCTTGCCTCTTTACCAAATCATATTATGACGGTTAAACATACAAAAAGGGGAAAGGTTGTGACGACAGGAAAAATGATTACGGTTATTGGGGTTGTGCTGGTTATTATCGGTCTTGCCGTCAGCTATGCGCCTTGGCTGGTCAACTGGTTTGGCCGGTTGCCGGGAGATATCCGCATCCAGAATGAAAAAAGTTTTGTGTTCATCCCGATTGTATCTATGTTAATCGTAAGCATTATCTTGACGTTGATTATCAATTTGTTTTTTCGGAAATAAAGGCGTTGTGTAGATATTATCTTCCCAAATCAACCACAAGTGGAAAATTAAGCGGTTTTAAATCGTTTCAACGCTCCTTGTACCAATAAGACACAAGGCAAACTACGATAAAATTGTTGCAAGCTCTTAATAACTAAATCAAACGGCCAATATGAAACTCCTACAAGTCGCTGTCGGCGTAATCAAAAATCCATCGGGACAAGTCTTGATTTCACTAAGGGACGGTAAGCTGCACCAAGGTGGTTTATGGGAGTTCCCCGGCGGCAAAATTGAAGCACTAGAAACTGTGGAACAAGCTTTGACGCGGGAACTCAAGGAAGAGCTGGATATTTCCGTCCATGCCGCAACACCGCTTATCACCATCAATCATCAATACTCCGATTTGGCCGTGCAACTTCGTGTTTTGTCAGTTGATTGTTATAAAGGCGAGGTAAAAAGCTGCGAAGGCCAGCCGTTCCTGTGGGTGAATCCTGATGATTTGGTCAACTACGCTTTTCCGGCCGCCAACCGGGCTATTATTGCGGCGGCCCGATTGCCGCACTATTATGCGATCTTGGATGATGCCGATCCCGCGCTTTTGCTGGTTAACCTGAAAATAATCCTCGATAAGGGCATTAAGCTGATCCAGGCGCGGTTAAAAACTTTATCTGCTGAAGCGGTAGCAACTTTTCTCCAACAAGCCTATCCTTTATGCAAGAGCCATAATGCTCGGTTGTTGTTGAATTCTTCGGCCAAAAATGCCGACAGTGTTGAAGTTGACGGGCTGCATTTGACCAGCGCGGATTTGCTGGCCTGTGAGCATCGACCTGAAGGCAAGCAGTGGGTTGCTGCCTCTTGCCATAATCTTGAAGAACTGCGCCATGCTGAAAAGATAAATGTTGATTTTGTGGTGTTAGCACCGGTTTTACCGACCCCAACACATCCAGATGCTGAAGTTTTAGGTTGGTCGCAATTTACCGGACTGGTTGCCCAAACAAACCTTCCTGTTTATGCTTTGGGTGGCTTGAATGAACCTGATTTACTTACGGCGCGTGCAGCAGGCGCACAAGGGATAGCGGGGATTCGGGCGTTTTTGGGTTGAGCGTAGCGTAGTCGAATTCATCAAAGCAGTTTAAGAATTCTAACAAACGATCCTGTCGTCATCCTAGCAGGGATGACGGATTTTATAGACAGCTATGCCCATGATACGGACAGAGTATTTTTAAAGATTTTTTATGAACCTAAATCGCCTTATAAAAACCGCATGGCTATGTGGCTTGCTATTGCTACCTCAGTTAGCCCTGGGCGATAAGCTTAATGACCAGCGGCAGGCTTTCTTGCAGGCCGAAAAATATCGTATTGAAAAAAACGAAACGGGGTTTTTGTCAGTTAGCGCGGGGCTGACCGATTATGTCCTTTATCCGTATCTGCGGTATCAATGGCTGAAAGACCACTTGGCCCAAACCGGTCAGGTGTCGGCTTTCTTCTCGACTTACAAAGATACCCGTTATGCGCCTGTACTACGTTCTAAGTGGCTAGATTATCTTGCTGAACAGGAACGCTGGCAGGATTTTGTACGGCATTACGAGGTGGGCAAAGATAGCGCTGACGATTGCCAGTACCAATGGGCGCAATACCAGACAGGCAAGCAACAACAGGCGTTGACTGAAGCAAAACGCTTGTGGCTCTCTGGTCGGGCGCCAGAAAAACTGTGCCATCCCTTGTTCTCTGCACTGCAAAATGCACCCCTAATCACGCCCGATTTAATTTGGCAACGGTTTGAAGCGGCGATAGGGAACAATCATGCCGACACCGCAAAAGCGACCTCGCTTTTGCTCAAAGGAGCTGCACGAAAAAATGCCGAGTTGTGGTTGCAACTGCACCAAAAGCCGGAATTAATTGAAGACAGCCGATTTTGGCAGGAGAAAAATGCTCAAGCAGGTCGTCTTTTTGCTCACGCCATCAAGCGGTTAGCAAGTGCCAATTTGGAGAGGGCATTAACGGTTTGGGGCGGCAAAAAATCCGAATATGTTATTGATGAACAAACTGCACAAGGGGTTGAAGGTAAGTTTGGAATGGCCTTGCTCGGCAAAAAAGACAGCCGGTCTTACGAACATATCAATAAGGTAACATTGCCCGATGAAGAAACCAGGGCGGCAAAAGTAAGGGCGGCTTTGCTTGGGCAAAACTGGCAGCAAGTCAACAGTGCGCTGACGGAATTGACCCCTGTCGAGCGGCAAGAACCCAAGTGGCAATACTGGCAGGCGCGGGCGTTGCACGAAATAGGCAATAAGCCACAGGCAAATGCAGTGTATGCGGCATTGGCCAAAGACCGGAGTTATTACGGGTTTCTGGCGGCGGATACTGTCAATGTACCGTATCAAATCATCGACCAACCCGTAAAAGTGCGGGAAGATGAGCTTAAGCAACTTTCGGAACACCCTAATTTTAAGGCAAGTTATGAGTTCAAGTTCTTGAGCCTGGATTTGGAAGCCCGTCGGCAATGGCAGTTTGCCATCAAAAACCTGCCCAAGGAAAAGTTGCTGGTCGCGGCGAAACTGGCGCAGCAATGGCAGTGGGATCAAATCGCCATTACGACTTTGGTAAAAGCCGATTATTGGGACGACATGGCCTTACGTTTCCCCCTAAGTTACCTTACCGAAGTGCAAGGCAGCGCCGACAAACATGGCCTTGATCCTGCCTTGCTGTTCGGCCTGATGCGCCAGGAAAGCATGCTGGATAAAAATGCGGTATCGTCCGCCGGGGCTAAAGGGTTGATGCAACTGATGCCCGACACGGCCAGGACGATAGCGCGGAGCTTGCATGAGCCGTGGCTATCGGATGCGGATTTATTCAAACCGGAATTGAATGTTAACTACGGCGGATATTACTTTAAGGATCTTCTAAACCGGTTCCGTGGCCATGTTGCCTTGGCAAGCGCTGCCTATAATGCCGGGCCAAATCGCGCAAAACAATGGTTGCCCATTAGCTCTGCCGTTCCGGCGGATATCTGGATAGAAACCATCCCCTTCAAGGAAACCCGAAAGTACGTATCGACTATACTTTCGTATGCGATCATCTACCAGGATCGGTTGAAAAAGGGCAATCTTAAGCTAAAGAATCTATTGCAGGATGTCACGCCATGATACAACGGGATAAAAATTGAGCTGGTTTTTTCCGGTGTCTGTAAGATAATATAACGCTTTTATAAAAATCATAGCTAACAAGGTGCGGAATATCGTTATGTCGAAACAGCATAGTTTAACCTATGAGGATCTGCTGAAGTCGGGCAGGGGGGAGCTATACGGGCCAGCAAACGCGCAATTGCCGCTGCCCCCTATGCTCATGATGGACAGGATTGCCCTGATAACCGACGAGGGCGGTAAGTACGGCAAGGGTGAGATGATTGCTGAATTGGACATACATCCCGATTTGTGGTTTTTTGCCTGCCATTTTCAAGGCGATCCCGTCATGCCCGGCTGTTTGGGCCTGGATGCCATGTGGCAACTGGTGGGATTCTTCCTGTGCTGGATGGGCGGCCCCGGAAAAGGTCGTGCGTTAGGCGTGGGTGAAGTCAAATTTACTGGGCAAGTCTTGCCGACTGCCAAAAAAGTCACTTACCGGGTCGATATGAAGCGGTTAATCATGCGTAAACTCTACATGGGCATTGCCGATGCCACGATGGAAGTAGATGGTAAGGTTATCTATGAAGCTACGGATTTGCGGGTCGGTTTATTCACTTCGACGGCAGATTTTTAGGAGTTTTTATGAAACGGGTTGTAGTAACTGGCTTAGGTATCGTCTCCAGCATTGGTAACAACAAGGCCGAAGTCATCGATTCCTTAAAGCAAGGTCGTTCGGGCATTGTGTTTTCTGATGTCTATCAGGAAATGGGTTTCCGTAGCCATATTCATGGTGCGATCAACATTGACCAAGATGAATTCATCGACCGAAAAGTCAAACGCTTTATGGGCGATGGCGCGGCTTTCAACTACATTGCCATGCAGCAGGCGATTGCCGATTCTGGGCTGGAAGATTCCGACGTAAGCAACTTTCGCACCGGCTTGGTGGTAGGTTCAGGTGGGCCTTCAACTTCTAATATCGTCGATGCGGCTGATATTATGCGGGAAAAAGGCATTAAAAAAGTAGGGCCTTACATGGTGACGAGGAGCATGTCCAGCACCAACACCGCGTGCTTGGCAACGCCTTTTAAAATTAAAGGCGTGAATTATTCGATCACCTCCGCCTGTTCCACCAGCGCCCACTGTATCGGCCATGCGATGGAGTTGATCCAATTGGGCAAGCAGGACATCGTGTTTGCCGGTGGCGGTGAAGAAGTCCACTGGACGATGTCGGTATTGTTTGATGCGATGGGCGCGTTGTC
>JAYVGW010000111.1:0-5696 GCA_043771735.1 Methyloglobulus sp. | reverse complement strand
GGCGTTGAGTTGGGAAATGGCTATTATGAACTCAGTGATGCAAAAGAACAGCAACGGCGTTTTGATAACGAGATTGCGGTCAGGCAGGACAATCAACGGCCATCTGTCGTTAAGGATAAACGGCTGTTGGCCGCATTGGAAGCAGGTTTGCCGGACTGTTCCGGCATAGCCATAGGGCTGGACCGGCTCTTGATGTTGTTGTCGAATAGCCCGGCAATCGACGACGTTTTAGCTTTTTCCATAAGCAAGGCTTAAGTTGATTGAATATTTACTGTATTATAATCACCTTGTTTTTATAGCAGGCACGATGACGTTTCTTTAGGTTTAAATGAAATTACACATACTTACACGCTTTTTACTGCTATGCCTGTTACTTGTTTCCCAGTCAGTCAAAAGCGACGAAGAGTTCATTGTCAGCGATATCCAAGTCAAGGGATTGCAACGCATTTCTGAGGGGGCGGTGTTCAATTACCTGCCTGTCAATGTGGGTGAACGCTTTTCCCTAAGTAATGTCGGGCCTGCCATCAAGGCTTTATTCAAAACCGGATTTTTTAAAGATGTCACGCTGGAAAGGGAAGGCTCGGCGTTGATTGTCAATGTGGTAGAGCGGCCATCCATTGCAAAAATAATTTTTGAAGGCAACAAGGACATCAGCAAGGATGACTTGACTAAAGCGTTAGATAAGATCGGGTTATCTGAAGGCAAGATATTTGACAAACAAGTGCTGGACAAAGTGGAGCTTGAATTAAAACGCCAATACCTTAGCCACGGCAAATACAGCTTAAAAATCAAGACCGAAGTTGCTAATTTGACCCGCAACCGCGTCGGTATCCGCATCAATATTTCCGAAGGCCGAGTGACCAAAATCAAGGAAATAAATATCGTCGGTAACAAGTCTTTCGATGATGCCACGTTGCTGAAAAAACTGGAATTAAGCACGACAAACTTGATTTCTTTTTATACCAAAAACGACCAGTATTCCAAGCAAAAACTGCAAGCTGACCTTGAAACCTTGCGGTCTTATTATCTCGATAGAGGTTATATCAACTTCAATATCGAATCCACCCAGGTCGCCATCACGCCAGACAAAAAAGATATCTACGTCACCATTAACGTCAAGGAAGGCGCTATTTATAAGCTCGAAAAGGTTAAGCTGACGGGTAATCTGGTCGTGAAACCCGATGAGCTTATCAAGCTGATGACGGTAGGGCCTGGCGAAACTTTTTCTAGAAAAAATGCCACGGAAACTTCCAAAGCCATACAGGAGCGTTTAGGTGACGACGGTTATGCGTTTGCAAACGTCAATATGGTGCCAGAAATTCACGAAGCCAATAAAACCGTAGACATGGCGTTTTTTGTCGATCCCGGCAAGCGCGCTTACGTGCGCCGTATCAATTACAGCGGCAACACCAAAACCCGTGATGAAGTCCTGCGCCGCGAAATGCGCCAGATGGAATCCAGTTGGGCTTCCAGTTCCAAAATTGAACGTTCAAAAACCCGGCTAGAACGGCTGGGTTACTTTGAGTCAGTCAATGTCGAAACCCCTCCCGTCCCAGGCACGGCTGACCAGCTTGACGTTAACTATACGGTTGTCGAGAAGTCATCGGGCAACTTATCGGCAGGTATCGGTTTTTCGCAGGTACAAGGCATCGTGATAAATGCTAATTTATCGCAAGATAACGTGTTCGGTTCAGGTAAGCGGGTCAATCTTGCCTTTAACAACAGTGATTTCTTGACCAGCTATCAATTTGGGTTCTTTAACCCTTATTTTACGACCGACGGTGTCAGTTTAGGCTATAACTTGGCTTATACGGATCGAAATGCGGGGCAAATCAACATCGCCAATTATTCGACGACGACTGCTGAAGCGGGCATGGATTTTGGCATTCCTTTGAATGAATTCGACCAGCTAAGGGTTGGAATGGACTTAAAGCACACTAACCTAAAAACAGGGACAAATTCATCTCAGGAGATTGATGATTTCATTGATAAGTTTCATGACCCTTACTTAACATTAGCGCCCTCTATTGGCTGGACGCATGATACCCTCAATCGCGCCATATTCCCCAGTAGTGGAGGGCAACAGCGCTTATCTGGTTTAATAACCGTTCCAGGCATCAGTGATCTGGAGTACTTCAAGTTGAGCTACAAGCATCAGGAATATTTTCCGCTAGCATCGGATTTTACCTTCAGGTTGTTAGCTGATATTGCTTACGGCGATGGCTATGGTAAAACTGATCAGCTGCCCTTCTTTGAAAATTACTACGGAGGCGGTACAGGTTCCGTACGTGGTTTTAGAAACAACACGCTAGGCCCAAGAGATACGCCTAGTGGAAAAAATAAAAATAGGCAGTCCCTACCTTTCGGGGGTGCTACCAAAATGGTTGGCAGTGCTGAGTTATTTTTCCCCGTGCCTTTTTTACAAGAGGTAAAATCAGTGCGCTTAGGGGCGTTCTTTGATGCGGGAAGGATTCAAAATGGTTTTGGCTTTAACAGGATGAAATATGCCGCTGGGTTATCGGGAGAGTGGTTGTCGCCTTTTGGGGCGTTGTCAGTGAGTGCGGCGGTGCCGTTAAATGCAGATAAGAAGGATAAAGACCAGCCAGACCAGGCTCAATTCTTTCAATTCAACTTTGGCCAGAATTTTTAATGCGGCAATTGCATAGCGGGTCGTGGTTTGTGGATAAGTTTTTAGTTTAGTGGGCTTATCACCTATAATTTAACCCACTCATAATCAGGCTATGTAAAAATCAACGCGTTATACGTATCTGGTCAGATTAAGTTTGACGACTATTGGTTTTCTCTGCCTTAATCCTAAAGGCGAATGATTAGAGAATGTGTTTTATTAATAACAAACTTTAGTTTCTGGTATTTAAGAAAACTCTGAACAAGTTGATTCCGTTCATGGTTCGACGACCAAAGGAAGTGCCTGTGGTGCAAGCTCACCACGAACGGAATCAACCCATTACCGTTCGTCCTGAGCTTGTCGAAGGACTTATTCAGAGTTTCCTTAATTGGGGCTAATTAGATGGAAAGCTGCGATTTTCTATCCGATAAACGTCATGCGCTTACCGCGTTTGAACTTGTATGGCATTTTTAATGCCGCCGACTCTTGCCAGTCTTGCAAAAGGCACACTGTAATAAGAATTTTTTAACTGTACGGAGATTTATTCAACGATGAAAACGAAAATAGCATTATTTATAGGATTATTTCTGGTTGCCAATGTCAGCTTTGCTGACTTGAAGATTGGGGTTGTCGAAATAGCGAAGGTTCTCGAAAAAGCTCCGCAAGCTGAAAAAGCCAAAAAACGCCTGGAGCAAGAATTTAAGCCGCGCGACAACCAGTTGGTTAGCCAACAAAAAGAAATCCAGACGATGCAAGAGAAATTTAAAAAGGATGCTTCTACCATGAGTGAATCTCAGCGTAATCGGATGGAAACCGATATCCAGAACAAAATGCGCGATGCCAAGCGTTCGCAGCAGGAATTCAGTGAAGACTTCAATGCTCGCCGTAATGACGAATTGGGCAAGTTACAAAAGCGCATTGTTGAGTCAATCCGTGCTATTGCTAAAGACCAAGAATTTGACTTGATTTTGACCGACGGCGTTATTTATTCCAACCCACAGATGGACATAACTAGCCAGTTGCAACAAAAGCTTGCAACAATGCCTGAGTAATCAAGATCCTATTGAATTAGTCTCAATCCCGTCATATTTATTGTTAAGCCCTTAAATCTTATGTCTATCACATTAGATATTTTACAAATTCAATCATTTTTGCCACATAGGTATCCTTTTTTGCTGGTTGACAAGGTGATTGAATGCGAACCCGGAGTTAGGTTGCTAGGGGTAAAAAACTGTACCTATAACGAACCTTATTTTCAAGGCCATTTTCCGCAGAAGCCCATCATGCCTGGGGTGCTGATTTTGGAAGCATTAGCGCAAGCGACGGGCTTGCTGGCATCGGAATCTTCGGATGAATTGGGCGGGATGATTTATTATCTGGTCGGCATTGATAAGGCAAAATTTAAGCGGCCAGTCGTGCCTGGTGACCAGTTGATGCTGGAGGCCTTGTTTATCAGGAGCAAGCGCAATATCTGGGCGTTTGAATGTCGTGCCGAGGTTGATGGGGATTTTGTCGCCAGCGCAGAAATCCGTTGTGCAGCCGTAGTGCCTTGATTTTGATTCATCCAACGGCAGTTATCGACAGCGGTGCCGAACTAGCCACTGATGTCACCATAGGGCCTTTCAGCGTTATCGGGGCTGGGGTGCAGATTGGCGCTGGGACAGTGATAGGCTCCCATGTTGTCGTTAAGGGCCCGACTTCAATTGGTAAAGATAACCGTATCTACCAGTTTTCCTCGATTGGCGAAGATCCGCAAGACAAAAAGTACGCTGCCGAGATAACTCGGCTTGAAATCGGCGACCGCAACACAATCCGTGAATTTTCCTCTTTGCACCGAGGTACTAAGCAGGATCAAAGTGTAACTCGAATCGGCAGTGACAACCTGTTTATGGCTTACACCCACGTCGCGCATGATTGTGTCATCGGCAACCACGTCATCATGGCAAATGGCGCATCCCTGGCGGGACACGTGCAACTCCACAGCCATGCCATACTGGGCGGTTTTACCTTGGTGCATCAGTTTACCAAGATTGGCCAGTACAGCTTCGCGGCTATGGGCAGCGCCATCACCCAGGACATACCGCCTTTTGTTATGGTCGGCGGCAAACCCACCAAACCGCACGGCATCAATTCGGTCGGCATGGAACGTAATGGCATATCCGCCGAAGACATCCGCTTAATCCGTAAAGCCTACAAAATGATCTACAAAATGAACTTGCGGCTTGAAGATGCTATCGACCAAATGGAAGACTTGGCAGGCGACAGCAAGGAGTTGTCTGCGATGGTCAATTTTCTGCGCAGTGTCAGCCGGGGTATCTTGCGGTAACACCATCAAATCCGTCGGCTTGAATTAAAGAAAACTTTCAGTAGGTTGATTCCATTCATGGTTCGACGACCGAAGGAAGTGCCTGTGGTGCAAGCTCACCACGAATGGAATCAACACAAACCGTTCGTCCTGAGCTTGTCGAAGGACTTAACCAGAGGGCTTAAGGTGATAATTGAAAAGTCTTTGGACGAGGCAGATTCTTTCGGTATTATCGCCGGAGTCGATGAAGCAGGTCGTGGCCCACTTGCTGGGCCTGTTGTCGCTGCTGCGGTAATTCTCGATCCCAATAACCCAATCGCAGGCTTGGCAGACTCCAAAAAACTCTCGGAAAACCAACGCAACCGCCTTGCTGTGCTAATCAAGCAACACGCTTTAAGTTATTCGATAGCCCAAGCCAGCGTCACCGAAATTGACCAAATAAACATCCTGCAAGCCACGCTGTTGGCGATGCAACGGGCAGTAAATGGCTTATCTTTGTTACCTGACCAGGTTCTGGTCGATGGTAACAGGTTGCCCAATCTAACCATTCCGGCCCAGACCATCGTTAAAGGTGACAGCAAGATTAAAGCCATCAGCGCTGCGTCCATCTTAGCCAAAGTGACCCGTGATGCCATGATGGTTGAGTACCGCGCTCAATATCCAGATTTTTCTTTTAATATTCACAAAGGTTACGGCACTAAACAGCATATCGCCGAAATTCATAAGTATGGCTGTTTAGATATACATAGACGGACGTTTAATCCC
>JAYVGW010000110.1:0-5841 GCA_043771735.1 Methyloglobulus sp. | reverse complement strand
CTTATCACCGCCCTTACACCCAAAGAATTTGACATATTCTGCTTGCTTGCCAAAGGCTTAACGACACACAAAATTGCCGATGAGCTGTGTTTGGGCTATAAGACGGTAGCCAACTACGGCACCCAAATCAAAAATAAATTCAATGTCTCAACCGTAGCGGAATTGGCCCACATTGCCATGTCCTTGGGTATAATTAAAGGTTAACGGATAGTTAAGGAACCTCTGGACAAATCCTTCGACAAGCTCAGGACGAACGGTAAGGTGTTGATTCCGTTAGTGGTGAGCCTAGCGGAATCAACTTATTCAGAGTTTCCTTAAGGTAAAATACAGGCGGATTACACTCAGCATGTTACCAGCAGTCGAAACATTGCCGCGTGATACCCTAATAAAATTCTGTGATTCAAACTATAATTGTATTTTGCCCATGTACTTCATATAAGAGTACCCTGGCATCGCTTTCAGCCCATTACACGTTCGTACAAAAGGAACAAAATATGAAACGCTTTCCTTATCTTTACTTATTGGCCGTATTCTTGTTTTGCAGCACGCCCCTACTTGAGGCAGCCCCTCCGGCACAGGGTATTGCAACTTCCAAGCTATCCCCTGATAAAGACACGCCTGCTGCTGAGGCCAAACGGCTTGCTAAAAAGGCGCACGAGAAAGGTAGCGTGCGCATCCTGGTCGAATTGAAGGAAGGTTTAACTGCCAAGGATTACGCCAAAATCAAACAAAAAAAAGGCAAGCGGCAAAGGTTGCTCGAATTTCAACAAAACGCGTTAATGGAAGATGTTCCCGTCCGCAATACGAAAGCAACAAAGCGTTACGAATATCTCCCTTACATGGCCTTATCTGTGACGGAAGCTGAATTAAAGAACCTGCGTAACTCAGGCCGTGTGGCAGGAATCTTTGAAGACCACATAGACTTTCCACAGTCACACGAAGTGAGCACTGCCCAGATAGGCGCAAATGTGGGCTGGAACTTAGGTTTTACTGGCAGAGGGCAAACCATAGCCGTGATCGATAGCGGCGTAGACAAATTTCATCCTTACCTCCAAAATAAAGTGGTCAGGGAAGTCTGCTTCTCATCCCGAATCGAAGACAAACCAACAGGGATAAAAACAGTTACCCCGCTATGCCGTGGTGGGCGTACATCCATTGTCGGCAAAGGCGCAGCCCAAGCAAACTGTAGGGTGGGTGACATTGGCTGTGCACACGGTACTTTTGTTGCCGCCTTAGCGGCAGGTAATAGCAGGGAGCCAGGTTTTACTCATTCGGGAGTTGCCCCAGAAGCGAACATTATCGCTATCAAAGCGGAATCCTCGTTCAATGTAAGCCAAGACTGCGCACCAGAATCAGCGCCTTGCAAAGGGTTTTTTACCAGCGATGAGTTAAAAGCGCTTGATTATGTGCTCAAAATAAATAACCGCCAACGTGGCCGTGGCCGCCTACATATCGCTGCCGTTAATATGAGCCTTGGCGGGCCTGCTGCTGGGCGTTGTTTTAAGGGGCCAGTCCGTCGAACCATCCAATTACTAAAAAAAGCCAAGATAGCGACTATTGTTTCCAGCGGCAATGACGGGACACCTTATGACATTAGCTTTCCTGCCTGCATTCCGGAGGCCATTAGCGTCGGGGCGACGGACCCTGTAACCCATGCAGTCTCCGACTTCTCGAATGGCGGCCGTTCCCTCGATTTGCTCGCACCGGGACAAGGCATTGGTGTACCCTATTTTGCTATTGATCCTTCCGGCGCAGAGGTCGTACTCTCAGGCACTTCGTTTTCTGCACCCTTGGTTGCCGGGGCTTGGGCGGCGCTTAAATCGCATAAACCAAATGCGAGTGTCAATGAGATATTGCAGATATTACAAAGCACCGGTGTGGGCGTAGTTGACCTTAGAAATGCGACGATTAAACCTGAAATCCGAATCGGCCAAGCCCATAGCGTGATAAAACCGTAAGTAATTTTATTACTGCACTTACCAACATGAAATTGCACTGACACTCGACTGCACAGAAGAGATTGGGCAAACTTTAAGAAACCTTGTATTAAGCCTTTGTTTTAATTTGCAATCGGCATCTGGGCTTTGATAGCCCAGATGCCCTTAATTGCCTATGCCTTGGGTAATTTTTTAGGCTAAATGCAGTCTCGTCAAAGGTTCTATTTTAGCCAATTACGGAGCTGCTGCTTTCGGCACCCAAAAGCTAATGTTTTACGCAGTTTCGCCCACTTAGTTTGGCCAGATACAGCTGTTTGTCGGCGGCAGCAAAAAGTGATTTGGCCGTACAGCTTAAATCACTTACGGCAAGCCCGATAGACACTGTGATGCCAGGCATGGGGGATTCCTCGGGGTTGGCTATCATTTGGTTTTCGGTTTCTTGACGTATCCTTTCCGCCAGTATGCCGCCATCGGCTTTGTTGGTGTTCGGCAATAAAACCATAAATTCTTCACCGCCTATACGGGAGGCAAAATCATAAGGCCTTATATTTGTCCTTAGTACGTTACCCATAGAAATCAATGCAAGGTCGCCACCCTGATGTCCATATAAGTCATTGTATTTTTTGAAATGATCGACATCAATTATCAAAATGCACAGCGGTTGTGCAATTTTATCCATTTGGGCGAGAATGCGTGGAAGCGCATTATCCAGCCAACGACGATTGTAGAGTCCGGTCAGGCCGTCGATGTTGGCCTGATTGGTCAGCTCAGAGATTTGGTATTGATCACTGATGGTCTTTTGCGTATTGGCTTTCATCCATTGCGTCAGCAGGCGAAGCAAGTTGTATGCTATCGGGTGGGCGTTTTCGATAAGATCAAGCAGAAAGTCTCGGTGTACGGGAAATACTCGGCAATGCCCTTTGGCTTTCACATAAGCGGACGGCGTGGTGTCGTCAATGATTGACATTTCACCAACCGAATAACCTCGGGCTAATTCCCTGATCACTGGCGCATTCGGTGAATTAAAATGTACCGTAAGCGTCCCTGAGAGCAACAAATAGACGTGGTTATTGTCCCGCTCAGGTGAGAGCAGCAGGTCGCCAGGCCTTAATTCTATTGGATAAGCATGCGCTAACACCTGTTTCAGCAAATCATCTGATACATTCTGTAATAATTCAGTTTTCGCTAACTCTTGGATGAGAAGAGCCATAGAACGGCCTGCTTTGTTTAAGTGTGATATTGCTGTAGAAAATACGACAATGATAACAGCCCGTTCATTATGCTTTTTCCAATCCGCTAATGATACGACGAATACTTGAATGATGTCATTCAAAATGCGGGATACAATGACGCATAATGCGGTATTATGCTTACTCACTGAAATAGCTGGGTGATAGGGCGTTCCTTACCGTGCTGAAAACACAAAAACGACGATAAAATTTTTTTCAATAAAAACGGTCACCATCTACGGCGTTCGTGCAAAAAATACATTCAATGCTAAACTTGCTTCATGCCTAACACACATTAATACCCATTTAGATTTTATTCTCAATAAAAACAGCGGGATACGTTCATAAGAAACCTGCCAGCCTTTATTTGTTGCTTATGGATACAATCCAATCAAGCATGAATAATTTTTAGAACATTAGAGTAACCATAATGAACCCAAATAAATACCGTCCTGATATCGATGGCCTACGCGCCATCGCAGTACTGTCCGTCGTGCTGCACCATTTGAACGCTTCGCTCCTTCCGGGCGGCTTTGTCGGCGTGGATATTTTCTTTGTCATATCAGGCTACCTAATAACGTCACAGGTCCACAAAGAAGCCTGCGAAAGCACATTCTCGCTCAAGCAATTCTACAAGCGCCGGATCAACCGCATTGTGCCTGCCCTAGTCACCGTGGCCTTTGCCACCTTAGCCATCGGACTTTTGGTGCTGTCACCTGCCGACCTGGTCCGGCTGGTCAAAAGTATGGCTTACGCAATGCTGGGCTTGTCCAACGTATTTTTCTGGCACGAGTATGGCAACTATTTTGCGGGAAATGCAAGCGAGGCACCATTGCTGCATACCTGGTCGCTTGGTGTTGAAGAACAGTTTTATGTGATTTGGCCGCTACTTGTACTCCTGCTAATCAAGCTGAGCCGCCGATACATGATGGGGACGCTCGTGATTCTCACCATCGGCGCAATTGCGGTTTCAGAATTCGCCATTGGCATCGTTGCATCGGCTTCATATTACCTACTCCCAACTCGCTTTTTCGAACTGATGATTGGCGGTTTGTTGGCATTTATTATGGTAAATAAGGCTATTGAACCGCGTCATTACTCAGGCCTTTTCTTAAGCGCTGGGTTTGTGTTAATTGGCGGCTCTCTTTTCTTGCTCGATAAATCTTCACCGTTTCCTGGCATCAACGCGCTCTGGCCGTGCTTGGGGGCTGCGCTACTGATTTGGGCTGGCAACACTCAACACTACTTATCGCGAATCTTGACGAATCGGCCTATGGTCTTCATCGGCTTGATTTCCTATTCCCTTTATCTTTGGCATTGGCCAATCATTGCCTACCTCAACTACCTGGGCATCGCAATCGGGCCTTTAGTCGGAGGCTGTGTGGTGGCTGCCTCAATCCTATTGGCAGTGCTATCCTGGAAGTTTATAGAAACCCCTTTTCGAAAAACAGGCTCCACCTTATCCTTCCCAGAGGTTTTCTTTCGGCGTTTTGCGCTCCCGCTTGTGGTATTGTTTTCAATCGGAGCAGCGACGGCTTATACAAAGGGTTTTGCAATGCGGTTCGACCCGCGAGTAGCCAAGTTTGAAAGCATATTGGCGACCCAGCCCGAAATCTTGCGCAAGGGTTGTCATGTCCCTACGGCCATGTCCAATACGCCGCCCAACGCCAAATGCCGGATCGGCGCAGATAGAGCAGATAAGCCAGAAGTGGACGGGATGCTGATTGGCGACTCACATGCCAACCACTACACGGGCATGATCGATGTTATGGCTAAGACCGAAGGCCTGGCGCTGATGGACTACACCATGGATGGTTGCCCCCCCATCTTAGGATTTGACACAGGTAAAGTAGCTACCTATGCGGAGCGTTGTCTCAAGCGCAATGAAGTCGCTTACAAAAAGGTATCTGTAAACCACTTTTCTCTGGTGGTTCTTGCTGCGAGTTGGCCATCAACATCGGAGGCCGGAAAATTACTGATGTCCTCAATCGATACCGTACTTAAAACGGGGGCAAAACTGACATTGATACTAAGAATTGAAAGCATCAAAGATTCGAGCAGTTGCCCCATTCGACGAATGATGTACGGGACGACCGAGAGCTGCGAAGGGGCGCGGCATAGCTCTCCCGAATATTTTAACAGCATTCGAACCCGCTATCCAACCGTACACATCATTGACCCTAACCAAGCAATATGCAACGGCGACAAATGTAACCCAGTAATTGGTAATGTCCCGCTTTACAGGGACGATGCCCACCTTAACGACATTGGTTCACGATTGATCGGAAAATCCTTGCTTGGCATAGGTGTTGCTTTGTTAGAAAGCGACCAAAAAGGGCATGGGCTAAATAAAAGCCCACTAAAGCACGCCACATTCTCTAAATTTCCTTCGGAGCTTTCCAAGCGATCATTTTTATGCCTAGCACCGCCCACGCGGATACTGGACGTTTTAGATGGTATATCACTTTGGTCTAGCAACCCTGAGAAAGTATTAGCTTACCCTCCTCCCGAACCACTTGCTTCATAAGGAAATCTCCAATAACCCTTCTCCCCCAAGGGACAAGAGTATTTTTGAGTTTTTAGGGGCTTCCTGTGGTTCTAACATGCAAACCACATTCCTTTTTCGTGCTTTCCTCCCACCACCAACGCCCTGCCCTTTCGTGTTCGTTTGGCAA
>JAYVGW010000109.1:0-20086 GCA_043771735.1 Methyloglobulus sp. | reverse complement strand
ATCATTGCGGTGAACGGTGAAGGTGAAATCGGTGGTCGCATCCTCGGCAATATTTTGGATAATCATATCCACCTCAATATTGGCATCGGCAATCGGGCTGAGGATTTTGGAGGCAATCCCAGGCCGGTCGGGTACGCCGCTGATGGTCAGTTTTGCTTCATCCCTGTTAAACGCGATTCCTGAAATTAACGCACTTTCCACTTCTGATTCCTCGTAAGTAATGAGCGTCCCCGCGCCTTCGGTAAACGAAGACAGCACTCGCAAGGGGACATTGTATTTTCCGGCAAATTCTACCGACCGTATTTGTAAGACTTTTGAACCTTGGCTGGCCATTTCCAGCATTTCTTCAAAAGTGATTTTATCCAATCGGCGGGCTTTGGGTTCGACGCGCGGGTCGGTCGTGTAAACGCCGTCCACGTCGGTGTAGATATGGCATTCGTCGGCTTTTAACGCCGCCGCCAATGCAACGGCGGTGGTGTCCGATCCACCCCGGCCCAAGGTCGTGATATTGCCATTTTCATCGACACCTTGAAAACCTGCGACCACGACAACCTTACCGTCGTTAAGGTCTGCCCGCAGTCGTTTGTCATCAATGCTGAGTATTCGTGCCTTGGTATGGCTGCTGTCGGTCAGGATTTTCACTTGCCCACCCGTGTAAGAAACCGCATCGCAATCGATATGGTGCAAGGCCATGCTTAACAGGGCGACGGTGACTTGCTCGCCGGTAGAAACCAATACATCGAGTTCCCTGTCAGTCGGTTGCGCTTGCATTTCTTTTGCCAGCCCAATCAGGCGATTGGTTTCGCCGCTCATGGCGGAGACAACGACGACGATCTGATTTCCCTTATCGTGCGAGGCTTTGACTTTTTCCGCGACGGCCTTGATGCGTTCGGTTGAACCGACCGACGTGCCGCCAAATTTATAAACGTAAAGTGACATTTTTGGGGTTTGTTTCCTTAATTTAAAAGGTATCAATAAGTCCTTGAGTAAGATTGTGCTGTTAAACCTGCATGGTTGATGTAGTTAAATCGATGTTCATGACTTAAAACGCATTCACCGACAAATTTAGCCAAATTTACCGGAACCGCGTTGCCGATAAATTGCTCCATCTCGGTCTTACTGCCCAGCCAAGCATATTCCTTGGGAAAAGTTTGCAGTCGCGCCCGTTCTAATGTGGTCAATGGTCGCAAATTATCCACGGGTACTTCATCATTGGGATGTCCGGGATAACCTTTAGGAATGGGGCGATTGACACCGCGAATAGTTGCCGAAGGTTCGTCAATCGAAAACACCGCACGCCGACAATAATTGCGCGGATGCCGATAATAATGTGTTAAGCCTAAATCGTTACCTAAATATTGCCGGATTGTCATGGGCGATTTTGCCAGTTTTGATTGGATTGTCGCCAACAAAAAGCCATCATCTTCATTGAGTTTGCCAATACAAAAAAAGCGTTTGCGTTTTTGCGGAACGCCACAATAACTGGCATCCAAGATCGTTTCGGTTAAGCCATAACCTGCGTTGTGAAATATCTCCCTGGCTTCTGAATAAGTGGTGCTATTTATAGAACGATCCACGTTTTCCATAATGAACCATGTTGGCAGAATATTGGTTACAATTTTTGCATAAGCCAACGTCAAATTTGCCCGTCCGCCTTCAACCCTTTTGCCAGCATGGGAAAAATCCTGGCAAGGTGGGCCACCCGCGATTAAATCTACAGGATAACTGGTAATTGTTTTTAAGGTCGAATCAGTATCTGAAAGGTCACAACTAATGACATCATGTTTATGATTTAGCCGATAGACATTCAATGCTTGATCCCAGTTGTCCGCGCCTACCAATACTTCAATCCCTGACAGCTTTAAACCAAGCGATAATCCGCCAACACCACAAAACAAATCAATCGCTTTCATTTTTAATATCCTCAAATAAATGCTTTGCGGTGAAATAAATAGTGGCATCAAAACATCGTTCTGGGCTGAGTTTATCTTGACCACCACCTAAAATAATTTCACGTAAAGCTTCTTTTGGCACAGCAGGTTTGAGTTTGCGCGGATGGCTCATGTAAGTGCGGGTAATTTTTCCTCCCAAGGCAAACTCCTTATCCGTTAAATTTCCCATTGCATCTTCCCGATATACGCCCATATCAACTTTTTCCCGCGATGATAAGTCGTACAATGAATGCGCCAAGCGAGAGGCGGCACGAAGATAACGAGGCACTTCATTATCTTTATTTGAGTTTTTGACGTTTTCTTGTCTTGCCCGTTCAATAAATGCACGGCAAAGCGCAAAGTCACTCCATACAAAAACATCAAAAGCATCATCGCATAATTCGGGCGATTTTCCCTTTGTTTTCCAAATAGGCTGCATTAAAAATGGTTTTTGACGCGAACTATACTTAGCTTGAAAAGCATCTAAACAGTCTAAGATGCTATTTTTTCTTGACTTTATCTCAGTCGGATTGCCCCAGTTTCTTATCGGCTGGCAGACAGGTTCAAATAAAAGCCGCAATTCAGGGAGAATGTCATGACACGAATCGGCAATTCCTAGGGCGGCATAAGAAGTCGTTGCCGCCCTCACAACTAATTCTGAACCCCATTTTGATTGTTCATCTTGATGCGTGGCATCATCTGGAAGTACCGTTAATTTTATTTCTAATGCCCTTAGAAAATTATTTTCATGCTTAATTACTAAGTCTATATTTCCTATATCGCCATAAGCCCATTGTTGATAGGGTTCAAATTTGCTTTCAAATAAAAAACTCAATTCTTTGTTTTCAAAGGATGTATTGAAAATTTCATCAAATCCTAGGGTCTCGCTTTGAACACATAGTTGGTTATTATCTTGAATAAATTTAAGATAAATGGCGGGGATTTTTTTGTCCCGCATATAACAACAGAGGGCTGTGGGGAAGGTGCTATTGAATTGGTTCTTACCCCATAGCTCGTCTCCATTACGGTTTGATTTTGTAATTCCGTATAACGCTGGCAATGGTTTGGGATTCAATTGTAATTCTCCAAAGTGCTAAACTTCGTGCCGAAACAGACAAGCCTGTATGACGTGTAACTAAATACGGGACACAGAAACCACCAAAACCTGGATTTCACAGGTTTCATCCAGGCTACCTCGTTAAGAAATCTGGGATTGCACCCACGCCGGAACTTGCGCTAATGCTTCTGCCAAGCCGGACGGGTCGTTGCCGCCCGCCATTGCCATATCAGGGCGGCCACCGCCCTTGCCGCCGACTTTGGTGGCGACGACATTCACTAGGTCGCCCGCTTTGATCTTCGCAATCTGGTCTTTGGAAACACCCGCGACCAAGCTAACCTTATCGCCTTCGACAACCGCCAACACAATAGCGGAACTGCCCAGCTTGTTTTTCAGTTGATCGACCAAATCGCGTAAGGATTTAGGGTCAACTTGATCCAGCTTAACAGCTAACACCTTAACGCCTGCAACATCGATAGCCTGCCCACTCAATTCACCACCCGCCGAACTGGCGAGTTGTGCTTGTAAGCGTTCGAGTTGTTTTTCCAAGCTTCTAGCCTTATCCATAAGCTGCCCTACTTTTTCAGCGGCTTTTTCGGGTGCGCTTTTTAGTAAGCCAGCAATGATGGCCAATGCTTTTTCCCGGCTTGCCAGCCAATCTAATGCCCCATTGCCAGTGACGGCTTCAATGCGCCTGACACCCGCAGCAACCCCGGTTTCGCTGATGATCTTGAAACAACCGATGTCGCCAGCTCGTTCAACGTGCGTACCGCCGCAGAGTTCAGTTGAAAAACCGCCGATTTTTAATACCCTGACTTCATCGCCGTATTTTTCGCCGAATAAGGCCATTGCCCCAGCCTTAACCGCGTCGTCTTTCGCCATGACGGTCGCAGAAACAAGGTTATTCAACCGGATTTGTTCGTTAACCATGCGCTCAAGCACACTGATTTTATCGTCGGTAATGGGCTCAAAGTGTGAAAAATCAAAGCGTAGCCGTTCGGTATTTACCAGCGAACCTTTTTGGGTGACATGCTCGCCCAACACTTGCCTGAGCGCGGCGTGTAGCAAATGGGTCGCCGAATGGTTAAGTTCGGTGGCTTTTCTGTTAGCCGCATTGACCTGGGCAATACAAGATTGTCCCTTGGCGAAACCGCCTGAAACTAATTTACCCTTATGTAAAAACAGGCTACCGCCTTGTTTTTGGGTATCGCTAACCTCAAATACCGAGCCATCTGCGACAATTCGACCACTATCACCTATCTGTCCACCGGATTCTGCATAGAAAGGCGTTTTATCTAGCACTACCAAGGCTTCCTGCCCAATAGCTAGGTTATCAACTTCTTTGCCTTGTTGGTACAGGGCAATGATGTGGACTTGGTCGTCCAAATGCCCATAGCCCGTAAATTCAGTTTGACCTTCCAGTTTGATTTCCTGGCTATAGTCAGCGCCAAAACTGCTGGCGGAACGCGCCCGTTCGCGCTGTGCTGACATAGCACAATCAAAGCCAGCATGGTCTACTGTCAGATTGTTTTCACGCGCAAAATCGGCAGTTAAATCGACGGGGAAACCGTAAGTATCATAAAGCTGGAACACGGTGTCGCCGGGAATCACCGTGCCTTCCATTTTGGCGACACAGGCTTCCAGAATCTTCATGCCTAGTCCTAAAGTTTCTGCAAAACGTTCTTCTTCTTTTTTGAGAACACGTTCAACCTGGGCTTGTGCAGAAGTCAGTTCGGGATAAGCGCCGCCCATTTCCTCAACCAAAGGCGCGACCAGCTTATAAAAAAAGACATCCTGGATACCTAGCCGATAACCATGCCGGATCGCCCTGCGGATAATACGGCGCAACACATAACCACGGCCTTCATTAGATGGCATCACACCATCGGCAATCATAAACGCGCAGGAACGGATATGGTCGGCAATGACCCGTAAGGAACTTTGGTCGAGGTTAGTCGTACCCGCCAATTCGGCTGCGGCTTTCAGTAGTTTTTGGAACAGGTCGATTTCATAGTTGCTATGCACCCCTTGCAAAACGGCGGCAATCCGTTCCAGCCCCATGCCTGTATCGACGGATGGTTTTGGCAGCGGCGTTAATGTTCCGTCAATAGAGCGGTCGTACTGCATGAACACCAAGTTCCAAATTTCGATGTATCTGTCGCCATCTTCATCAGGGGTTCCTGGTGGGCCACCAAAAATGTGTTCGCCGTGGTCGTAGAAAATTTCCGTGCATGGGCCGCAAGGGCCGGTATCGCCCATCGACCAAAAGTTGTCTTTGGCACCGATTTTTGAAAGCCGTGCGGGATCAACGCCAATATCTTCCAGCCAGATTTTTTCCGCTTCCGCATCTTCTTCAAAAACCGTTACCCAGAGTTTTTCAGCAGGAATGCCGAGTTCCTTAGTCAAAAAATCCCAAGCGAAATGGATGGCTTCTGTTTTGAAATAATCGCCAAAACTGAAATTGCCCAGCATCTCAAAAAAAGTATGGTGTCGGGCGGTGTAACCAACATTTTCCAGATCGTTATGCTTGCCGCCTGCACGTACGCAGCGTTGGCTGGTCGCTGCCCTTACATAACCACGCTGTTCACGCCCAAGGAACATGTCCTTAAACTGCACCATGCCTGCATTGGTAAACAGCAAGGTTGGGTCATTGCCTGGCACAAGGGAGCTTGAAGGTTGCACGGAATGCCCACGCTGGCGGAAAAACTCCAAGAAAGCCGAACGCAATTCAGCGCTAGTCATTTTTTTCATATCACGTAAAACTTAGGTTGATTTTGTGGTTGTTTGCTTGAAAAAATCTTGGATCATGGTGCTGGAAAATCCGCGCTGTAGCAAAAATCGGCTACGCTTGGCTTGTTCGAAACTATCTATTGCTGTTGTACCAGAATATTTTTTGTCGTAAGTTTGCATCAGCAGGTTCATCCAGCCATCCGTTGTCGTCCGTAACACCTTATTAACTGTGGCTGGCGCTATACCTTGCTGGCTTAGTTCATAAGTAATGCGGACAGGGCCAAATCCCTTCTGGCTACGGGCTCTGGCGTAGCTTTCAGCATATCTCGTATCATCTTGCCAGCTTTGCCCCGCCAATTCGTCGATAACTGCGGAAACTTGGCTGGATTCATAGCCTTTAACAGCCATTTTGTGCTGTATTTCTTTACGGCTATGATCCCTTCTGGTCAGCAGCCGCAAACAGTCTTTCTTGATTTTTTTGCTTTCCTGATCGGCTTCTACAACCTCAACAGGATTGCACTGGGCATCCTCATTCTTCATCAACAACCGCTGGCTCAATAAAAGGCACAGTGCGGCTGAAAGCCTCTGCCCTGATCTTGGCTTCAATTTCTTTGGCTTTATCGGGGTTTTCTTTCAGGTAAAGCTTGGCGTTGTCCTTGCCTTGGCCTATTTTATCGTTGCCGTAGCTGTACCAGGAACCCGCTTTTTGGATAAAGCCGTAGTTAACGCCCAGATCGACCAGCTCACCCAAAAATGAAATACCTTCGCCATATAAAATCTCGAATTCAGCTTGGCGGAACGGCGGCGCAACCTTATTTTTGACGACTTTAACGCGGGTTTCATTGCCGATCACTTCTTCGCCTTTTTTGACCGCACCGATGCGCCGAATATCCAGGCGCACTGAAGCATAAAACTTAAGTGCATTGCCGCCGGTCGTGGTTTCAGGATTACCGAACATAACGCCAATTTTCATGCGGATCTGGTTGATGAAAATGACCAGCGTGTTGGAACGCTTGATATTGCCGGTAAGCTTCCTTAATGCCTGCGACATCAGACGTGCTTGCAGGCCCATGTGGGAATCACCCATATCGCCTTCGATTTCCGCCTTTGGGGTCAGCGCGGCAACCGAATCGATCACGACAATATCAACCGCACCCGAACGCACTAACATATCGGTAATTTCCAGTGCTTGCTCGCCCGTATCCGGCTGTGAAACCAATAAGTCATCGATATTGACCCCAATTTTTTCGGCGTAGCCAGGATCAAGCGCGTGTTCAGCATCGACGAAAGCCGCCGTGCCGCCCAACTTCTGCATTTCCGCAATTACTTGTAGCGTCAACGTGGTTTTACCGGAAGATTCTGGTCCGTATATTTCAACCACTCGTCCACGCGGAAGGCCGCCGCAACCCAAGGCAATATCCAAGCCCAGAGAACCCGTAGATACCACGTCAATATCACGGGACGCGGCAACGTCGCCCATCCGCATGACAGAACCTTTGCCAAACTGCTTTTCTATCTGCATCAGCGCAGCACCTAATGCTTTCTTTTTGTTGTCATCCATATTAATGTCCTTCGATTGCATGTGGGCATAGAAATATCGGTTAGTAACTGATTATTATCACATAGAGATATGGCTTCGGGTAGTGTTGATTTAACCGCCTGGCCGTTATGATAGAGTAATTTATAAGAATATCCGGCGTTGTCTACAGCATAAGCTTACGGGAATTTAGAATTTGTAGTGATAGCCTTGGCTGAATCCGCTATCAGCAATTTTAAAAGTTCTTCGGCAGGTATCGGGCGACTGTATAAATATCCTTGGAATATGCCGCATTGTTGTTGTTTCAAATATTCATGTTGTGCTTCGGTTTCAACACCTTCGGCGACTACTTCCATTCCCAAGCTGTTGGCGAGAGTAATAATGGTCTTTACGATAGCCCGGCTATTTTCCTCCAATTCAAGTTCACGCACGAACGATTGATCGATCTTAAGGACATCAAGCGGAAGATTTCTAAGATAAGATAAAGACGAGAAGCCGGTCCCGAAATCGTCCATAGACAATGTGAGTCCCAGATTTTTTAAATCGTTCATACGGTCGATACAGTTTTTGTTGTCTCCGATAGCGACGGATTCCGTGAGTTCCAGCTCTATGGCGTTCGGATCCACCCCGGTTCTGGAAAGAATGTCTGCAATTTTTTGAACCAATTCGGGACGCTTAAATTCAATCGCCGAAAGGTTGACAGAAACGCGCAATGATTCCAAACCCAGGGCGTGGCAAGATTTGACCCACAAACAGGTCTGTTCAAGAACCCATTGTCCAATCTCGACAATCAGGCCGGTCTGCTCCGCTAGGGGAATGAATTTCGCAGGTGAGACCAGTCCCATCTCGGCGTGTCGCCAGCGGAGCAATGCCTCGGCACCGACGATTCGCCGGTTCAAATCGACTTTGGGCTGGTAGTAGACCAGTAGCTCTTCTCTGCCAATCGCACCGCGTAGCTCCTGTTCCAGTTTGATATTTTCCAGCGCAGCCGCATTCAGGTCGGGGGAATAAAATCTAAAATTGGCCCGCCCCTCGTTTTTAGCATGGTACATAGCGGCATCGGCATTCTTGAGCAAATCCTGCGTATTGTCGGCATCGCCTGGGAATAAGGCAATTCCAAGGCTCGCCGTGAAAGTCATGGGATGTCCGGCGACCAATAAAGTTTGGTTTAGGGAAGCCAGGATTTTTTTGGCGAGCGTAGTTACCGGCAACATCGGGTTCTGGTGGCTATGGAGATCGGTAATGACGATGACAAATTCGTCGCCGCCAATCCTGACGACCAAATCCGTATCCCTAACACAAGCGACAAAAATCCGCGAAACTTGTGTCAATAGTTCGTCTCCTGCGGTATGGCCTAAAGAATCATTGACGTTCTTGAAGCGATCCAAGTCGATAAAAAACACAGCAAACTGGGTATTCTCACGCCTTGCCCGAGCCATTTCCTGCTCCAAACGATCATTCAGCACCAAGCGGTTGGGTAAGCCGGTTAAGGAATCGTAGTGCGCCTGCTGGTAAAGCTTCTCTTCCCATGCCGCATTGGAGAGTGCAACGGCGATGCGGTCACCGAAATTTCTCGCCGCACTGCGCGACTCTGGGGAAATCGGGTTTGATGCGCGGTAGCCGAGGCATATCATTGATGATAATGTGCCATTAACGACCACAGGGACGATCAGATACCGCCAGGTGCCAATATCGCCGAATAGTTGGAGATAAGCCGACAACTTCCCGTTTTTATCGGTCTCGATTACGTCATCCTGCATTGCAACCAAGTCCATGACATCCTCTAGGCCCAGTTTTACTGCTTCAGTGACAGTTTGGGTTTTTTGTCCTAGCCGCTGGGTGTGGATATCGCTCACGCGGTAAGTTTCGGGATCTACTCGCGCGATGGAAATTAAATCGCAAAAAAGAATGCTGGGCAGACGGGTCAAAGCGGTTTCAACAATGTCCTCGGCGTTCAACGATGAAAGGATATGACGGTCGATTTCCGCCATGGTGGACAGGATATCGAACTGGCTACGCAAGCGTCGGGTCATTTCGTTAAAAGAATCGGCTAACGCTTCGAATTCGTCGTGGCTGTCGATGTTTACGCGGGAAACGAAGTCGCCGCCTGCAATTCTGAGGGTAGCGGCTTTTAATTGTTCGAGAGGGGATAAATATTTGATTACTAAGCGAGTAATGAAAAATGCGATAATCAGGACGGCAAGTGCAATGACGGGAGGGTATATCTTGCCAAATTGCTTAATAGCATCAAAAGCCAAGGATTCAGGCTGCGCCAACACAATGGTCATGTCGGCTGTCGAAAACATCCCTTTCATGGGAATTTTCCAATAAACCCCCACATAAGGGTCTTCCCCGCTTTTCAAAGAGAATTGTCCGCTGTTGGTTCGGGATAATTGCGACCTGATTTCTGGCGGCAGGTTGAAACCTGGTTTAGAAGCAAACAACAAGCGGCCCGCATCGCCCGTCACCCAGAGATCGTTAGGATCGATATTCTCCGAGTCCCATACATATTCTGGTTTAAGTTCAGCCATTAAAACCCCGATTTCGTGGCGGTTCTCGACAAGCTTAATGGCCAGCCATAACCGATCCCCTTCTGGGTGATTGCTTGCTGTAAATTTAATCAATGTCTTACCAGAATTTATCTCCCTAATCTCCTGATGCGTAAGCTCCGGTATCAAGCCCGTTTTCTTAAGTGGCTGGGTTTTTTCGCCGGTTGCTGTGATTATCGCCAAATTGGCGAATTGATCCAAAAAGTTTTTTTCGTTATCTAAATTGATGAAGCGGAAGCCTTTGCTAGATTTTTCAACCTTGATCGACAGCATTTGTAGCGCACTTTCAGCCAGGTTGAGGCGCTCGATAAGCCCCATGGCATAGTCTTTGCAGTTTTTGCGGATATACTTGGCGGTTTGGTCACGAAGCTGTTCGCTGACCTCCCGGAATGAGAGCAGGCCAAGGATTCCAATGGGAATCAGTGCCGCCAGAATAAACGAAATCATGATCCGGCGTGCGACTTTATTGTCGATCAACGATGGTTTTTGCAGCATCGAAAACTTACTCAGAAATCAGCGCCCAGTCCGACAAAGCCGCCGTCGCGCCCTAGGATGATATCATCCTTGCCCATGCTGTACAGGTCGTATAATGTGTTGATAGGGTTTGTGGCATGGTCTTTACGCACTTTGCCCTTTATGCCTTTGCCGCCATTGATTATGTTTAGGTAAACATAGGCGTTGCCCCACGGGTCTATGCCCTTATTCGGCAGGCAAGCAGCAATGTCTGCAATTGTCGGCGGGTATTGGAATTTCTCTGTGTAGAACCGCTCAATACATATCTGAATGAAAGTAATTTCGGAAATAGCCGTCTTTTTCTTGGTGTTGTCTACATGCTCTTTATAGGTTGGTATGGCGATTGCGCTCAATACGCCGATGATCGCCAAGGAAAACAGGAGTTCCACAAGTGTAAATCCGTATCCTCCTGCATTTTTTCTAGGTTTCTTTAAGTTCCTTGTAGCCGATGCTGCACGTTAAGGTGTTAAGCGTAACGGACGAGGTTTAGGGTAATTAAGGAAAATCTGATTAAGCCCTTCGACAAGTTCAGGGCAAACGGCAAGGCATTAATTCGTTCGTGGTGAGCCTTGGGCTTGTCGAATGGTCGAAGCCAACTTATTCAAAGTTTCTAAGCTAACTTAAGAAATCGTGGAAATTACAGTTTTTAACCCGCTAACGCCAATCCGCAGGGCTAAAACATAATTTCTGGATTTATAGCATCAAGTATAGTCGGTCAATGGTCAAGAAAACTGAGAACTGTCTCGCAATCCTCAAAGGAAGTCTCTAAAAATCCAAAAATCTCCTTCTTCCTTCGGGACGCTTACATGAGGTGGTGATGGATTTAAAATGGATCAGTTATAAAAATAACCCTAGGCATCTCCCCAAAGTAGGGGGTTGCTTTAATGCCAAAATCGCCGGTAGCTGCGTTTACTTGCAATCAGCAGCAGATTTAAAGTAACCAGTGCTGGTTTTCACTGGATATGTGCCTAAATACTGGCTTGATTGGGCCTTGCTTTTTTAGAGATTATGTTATACAGTTATTTTAAACAACTGTTTAATATGATTGTTGGAATTACAAATGGCAACCCTTGTCTTAAATGCACCTACTTTTGATCGCTTGCTGCACATTGCAATCGAAGTTTTCGCCGAACGCGGCTTTCGGGCAACTACGGTGCGCGAGATCTGCTCCAGGGCGAATGTAAATGTGGCTTCGGTCAATTATTATTTCCGCAGTAAGGAAGCGCTGTATGGCAAGGCCTTGGCCTTGGCGATCCAGGAAGCCAACCAGCTATATCCAATCGCTCCCGCGCAAGACAACAATTTATCGCCTGAACAACGGCTTGCCCTGTTCATTGATAATTTCCTGCACAAATTGCTGGACGACAGCCATTTGGGCTATCACAGCAAGCTGATTACCCGCGAAATTGCCGAACCCACTAAAGCCTTGGATGAAATTATTGCCATCGGCATTGTCCCGCAATTTGTATTGCTGGAAGAAATCGTCCGGCAAATATTGGGAATTCAAGCAGATAAAATGCTGGTAGAGCGATGCCTGTTGAGTATTTTGGGGCAATGCCTGATGTTCAAGCACTCCCGCTCAATCGTTGATCGCCTCCATCCCGACATGATCGCCGATGAGCAAGCCATTAAAGACACTGCCGCGCACATCGCAAGGTTTTCATTGCTTGCGTTAGCGCAGATTGCCCAGGAAGCAAAGGGGGCAATGCCATGAACCACATTGCATTAAAAATGCTGATGGGCGATAGGGGCAAATATATCGGCATCGTCATGGGCTTGACGTTTGCTTCGTTAATCATGACCCAGCAACCGGCCATTTTTTTGGGGCTGATGACCCGCACATTCAGTTTTATTTCGGATGTCGGCTTGCCCGATATTTGGGTGATGGACTCTAAGGTGCAGTTTGTCGATGACATCAAGCCATTGCAGGACACTGAGCTATACCGCGTACGTGGCATTTCCGGCGTGGAATGGGCGATGCCGATGTACAAAGGGTTGCTGAAAGCCAGGCTTGCCGACGGCACTTTTCAAACGTGTAATGTCGTGGGTTTGGACGATGCGACTTTAATTGGTGGCCCGCCTACCATGATCGAAGGCAGCCTGGAAGATTTGCGTCGGAGTGATGGCATCATCGTCGATATCGACGGCGCCAAAGATAAGCTCGGCAAACCCTCGCCTACGTCCGGTGGCAAACCCATACCGCTTAAAGTGGGTGACAGCCTAGAGCTGAATGACCGCCGCGCCATTGTGGTGGGCATTTCAAAAGTGACCCGCACCTTTCAAGCCCAGCCTGTTATTTACACCACCTATTCCCGTGCGAAAAGTTATGCGCCGAGGGAGCGCAAGTTGTTGTCTTTTGTGTTGGTCAAGGCAAAAGCAGGCCAGGATTTAACCGAGTTAACGCGCCGTATACGTGCAACCACGGGCTTGGCCGCTTACACGCGGGATGAATTTAAAACGCTTACGTATGGCTATTTTATGAAAAACACCGGCATCCCGATTAATTTCGGCATTTCGGTACTTTTGGGGTTTATAGTCGGTGCTGCCATCGCTGGGCAGACTTTTTATAATTTCACTTTAGACAACCTGCGCCAATTCGGCGTGTTAAAAGCGATGGGGACTAGCAACTGGGTGTTGCTAAGGATGATCCTGCTCCAGGCTGTCCTGGTTGGCAGTATTGGTTATGGCATGGGCGTTGGTTTGACGGCGCTGTTTGGTTATTCCATGCGTAACACCATTTTGGCGTTTCGGTTTCCCTGGCAACTACTTATTTTTAGTGGCGCAGGTGTTAGTCTGATCTGTGTTTTCGCGGCGATTATCAGCATACTTAAGGTGATCCGCCTGGAACCGGCCATTGTTTTTAAAGGCTGATCCATGAAGGCAAACGCATTAGCAGTAAGCTGCCAGAATGTCGTCAAAGTTTACGATACCGGCGACCAAAAAGTGACTGCGCTGAACGGCATCAACCTGGATATTGCGATGGGCGAATTGATGATGCTGGTCGGGCCGTCCGGTTGCGGTAAGACCACGTTAATTTCAGTCATCGCTGGCATTCTCGACCAGGATTCAGGTAGCTGTGAATTGTTTGGCGAAAACTTGCTCACGATGTCCAGTAGGTACAAGCTGGATTTTAGGGCAAAAAATGTCGGTTTCGTCTTCCAGGCATTTAACCTGTTACCTTCATTGAATGCCGCTGAAAACGTCTCGGTGCCGCTGGTTATTAACGGCATGAAGCGGGTTGAAGCCGAGCGCAAAGCCAGCCAGGTTCTTGAGCAAGTTGGCCTGGGCGAGCGGGTAAAATCATTGCCTTCACAGCTTTCCGGTGGACAACAGCAGCGTGTCGCCATTGCCCGTGCGCTGGTGCACAACCCCAAGCTTATCGTCTGTGACGAGCCGACCAGTGCGTTGGATCATGAGACGGGACACACGGTGATGGAACTCCTTAAGGACGTTGCTTTACAGGAAAGCAGGTCGTTGGTGATAGTCACCCATGATGCCCGGATTTTTAACTTCGCTGATCGTATTGCCGAAATGGATGACGGGTATATTGTCAGGGTGGTGAATTTCGCTGTGGCCGCTACCGCGTAGTAATGATAAGGAGGTGTTATGAAACTTAAATGGTTATTCCCCCTATTGGCAATTGCCGGATTCCTCTTTGCCTCTTACACCGTCGTTAGTGGCAGTAAGCCGACACCCGTTGCTCCAGCCGTTGCAGAACCCGCCTCTGCACCGTTTGCGTCATTTATTGCCGGTGCTGGCATTGTCGAGGCAAAAAGCCAGAATATCTCGATAGGCACGCCATTGCCCGGCATTGTAACGTCCGTGGTGGTTAAGGTCGGCGATCAAGTTAAGGCTGGCGATCCGCTATTTTACCTGGACGACCGCGACAACCGCGCCGAGTTGGCGGTAAAACAGGCCGACTTAGCCAAAGCTTTAGCAGACGTTAAGGTTGCCCAAGCATCGGTCAACGACACGAAAACACTTTTGAACTTAGCTGAAGCAGTGACTGACCGGCGCGCCATCAGCACCGAAGAACTGCTCAAGCGGCGCAATGCCTTGCTGACCGCCAACGCCAATCTGGACAGTGCCAAAGCACAGGTTGCACAAACCAGGGCAGGGATAGCCAACACGCAAACCACGTTAGACCGCCTTGTCGTCCGCGCACCGGTCGATAGCGAGGTGCTGCAAGTTAATATCCGACCTGGTGAATTTGCCCAGGCTGGGGCATTAAACACGCCGTTGCTGGTGCTGGGTAATCTCGATCAGTTTCACGTACGCGTCGATATTGACGAGAATGATGCCTGGCGGTTTGACAAAAATAGCAAGGCAGTCGCTTATCTGCGCGGCAATCGCAGCTTTAAGGTAGACCTGGTCCTGGCTTATGTCGAGCCTTACGTCATCCCCAAAAAATCGCTCACGGGCGATAGCACTGAACGGGTAGACACACGGGTATTGCAAGCGTTGTACAGTTTTGACCGCGAGCAAATCCCAGTTTATGTCGGCCAGCAAATGGATGTGTTCATTGAGGCACAGGATTACGTGGTCAACCGAAAACCTGAAACGCCAGCCAAGACACCGAGTTTGCCGCAATGAGCCGTTTGTTTATTGCCTTCGCAATCGCTTATTTTCTTGCGGGTTGTGCAGTCGGGCCTGATTACCGTGAACCCAAAATGGCTGTTCCTAAACAGTGGAGTGGTGCGGATTCAAGGGCAAAAACTGCACAACCTGACAAGTGGTGGCAAGCTTTTGGTGATAAGGAATTAGATAGGCTTATCACCGAAGCTATCGCCGCCAATCTGGATCTAAAGCTGGCTTTGGAACGGGTAAAAGATGCCAGGGCGCAACGCTCTGCAACCATTGCCGCAGGTTTGCCCAGTATAGATGCCAAAAATACAGTCAGCCGCAGGTTCAATAATAGCTCAGGTGGGCAGCAAACAGGTGGTGGGGTTGGAGGCGGCTTTGGCTTCGGCAGCCAACACATCAATATTTTTCAACTGGGTTTTGATGCCCAATGGGAGTTGGACTTTTTTGGCGGTGTAAGACGGGCGGTAGAAGCTGCCGATGCGACTATTGATAGCGAAGTCGAAAACAGCCGGGACGTGCTGGTTACCTTATTGGGAGATGTTGCGCGTAACTATATTGAACTGCGGTCTAACCAACGACAAGTCGAAATAACCCAGAAGAATTTAGCCGCGCAGCGTGACACGCAAGGTCTAACCGAAATCCGCCAGCAATCTGGACTGGCGAGTATGTTAGACGTGGCGCAAGCGCAAGCCCAAGCCGATACGACGGAAGCCCAGTTGCCCAATTACGAAGCGCTGGTTAAGCAATCCATCCATGCCCTAAGCGTATTATTGGGGCGGGAGCCAGCCGCTTTGTCAGCCAGGCTTGAGCGGCAAGCCACAATTCCAGCCGGTGCCGTTGTAATCATACCTGACCTGCCTTCTGAATTGCTAAAACGTAGGCCGGATATCCGCTACGCCGAACGGCAAATGGCCTATGCCAATGCCTCAATTGGCGTGGCGACTGCCGAGTTATACCCGAAAGTGAATCTAGCGGCTTTTTTGGGCTTACAAAACATGACCATCACGGATTTTACACCGCTTGGTAAATCCTGGTCGGCAGCCTCTACCATAACAATGCCGATCTTCAATTGGGGTAAGCTGAACGCGAATATTAAAAGCAAAAAGGCACAGTTTGAGCAGTCGTTCCTGACTTATCAGTCCACTGTCCTGACCGCCTTCCAGGAAGTCGAAGATGCGCTCATCGCCTATAGCAAAGAGCAGCAGCGGCATAAATCACTGGCGCAAGCCGTCGCCGCCAATCAATTGGCGGTGGAATTAGCTACCGAACGCTACCAAAAAGGCCTGACTGGATTTATCGATGTCCTGCAAACCCAACAAGCGCTGTACCAATCCGAAAGCCTTTTGGTTGCCAGCGATGCCAAGATTTCGAGCAACCTGGTCGCGCTCTACAAAGCCCTGGGTGGCGGCTGGCAAACGGAAGCGCGGGTGGGCGATGCCCTGAAGGCTAAAAAGTTTCCCATGGGCTTAGGCGGATGAATCACGTAATGCTGGGTCATAAAGCCATAATAAAATTCTGGTTTGAAGAAATCGACCCGTCGTTTTGGTGGTTCAAGGATGTAACATTTGACCAAAAAATAACTGAAAGATTTTCAGGGATTCATGCGAAAGCCATACGCTGTGAGCTTTTTGATTGGCGACAGGAAGCTGAGGGCAGGTTGGCTGAGGTCATTGCCTTAGACCAGTTCTCCAGAAATATGTTTCGGGATTCGCCGTTGTCTTTTGCCTATGATTCCCTGGCTTTGGCGCTGTCCCAAGAAGCCATTTCAATTGGCGCAGATCAAGCGTTAAGCCTCATCCAGCGCAGCTTTCTCTATCTGCCATTCATGCACAGCGAGTCCCTAAAAATTCATGAGGTCGCGTTGGATTTATATCAAAAGAATGGCATACAAGCTAATCTTGATTTTGAAATAAAGCACTATGACATCATCAAAAAATTTGGCCGCTATCCCCATAGAAACAAGCTCTTAGGCAGGGTGTCATCTAATGAAGAACTTGAGTTTTTGGAGCAGAAAGGTACAGTCTTTTAGGGGAATTAAAACGCATATAGCCAGTCAACAGAGCTGACTGCCACCAAATTTAATGGATATTAGCAAGTGAGAAAGTATGGTTGAAACCTTAAGTAACCTCTGAATAAGTCCTTCGACAAGCTCAGGACGAACGGTAAGTGCTTGATTCCGTTCGTGGTGAGCTTGCGCCACAGGCACTTCCTTCGGTCATCGAACCATGAATGGAATCAACTTGTTCAGAGATTCCTTAAGTAACTTTTCAAAAACTACCAATGCTCGTAGAAGACTAGCTATGGCGGCGTTACAAATCAACAAAGCAATCTATTAGGAAGGCATTTATGAACAAAGGAAAGTTAGTCGCGCTATGGATTACATTGGTCTTGCTTATTGGCGCTGGTATAGCCGTCGTAGCCAGTAAACAAGCGCCAGAACCAATTGCTACTACCGTTACTCGACCTGCGCTTAGTGTGTCTGTGATACAGCCCACCATACAGGAGATGTCTTTAACCTTGAATGCGAATGGTTCTGTGGCGGCGTGGCAGGAAGCGATCATTGGCGCTGAAGTGAGCGACCTGCGTTTAAATGAAGTGCGTGCCGAAGTCGGTGAAGCAGTCCGCAAAGGGCAAGTCTTGGCTGTTTTCGCTAACGAAAGCGTATTGGCAGATGTGGCTCAAAGCAGGGCAGTTTTAGCCGAAGCCGAAGCTAATTTAACCGATGCACACCTGAATGCTGATCGCGCACGGCAAGCTGGCCCTTCTGGTGCATTAAGTAAGCAACAAATAACCCAATATCTGACCTCAGAAAAAACGGCTAAAGCGAAAGTAGAATATGCTAAAGCGCAATTGGACAGCCAGCTTTTGCGGCTACGGCACACACGGGTTATTGCCAGTGATGATGGGGTAATCTCCTCGCGCACTGCAACACTAGGTGCAGTGGCTACGCCCGGCCAGGAATTATTTCGATTTATTCGGCAAAATCGCCTGGAATGGCGGGCTGAGGTGACTGCGGCTGAAATGGCGCAATTAAAGCCCGGTATTGCCGTTTCGGTCGCCATACCCAATGTTGCAACTGTTGAGGGTAAAGTACGGTTTTTGGCACCTACTTTGGATACCCAAAACCGTAACGGTCTCGTCTATGTTGACTTACCCAATGCCGCCGCCCAAGGCTTACGCTCAGGCATGTTTGCCCAGGGTGAATTTCAGCTAGGCAGTCAGCCAGCACTGACCATCCCGCAGGAAGCCTTATCTTTGCGCGAAGGCTTTAGTTATGTTTTTCGATTAGGTAAACAAAGCAAGGATCAAGCTCAGGTGACTCAGGTCAAAGTACAATTGGGCCGACGGTCAGGCGATAATTATGAAATTCTCTCGGGGCTTAAACCTGAAGACAAATTAGTCGCCAGCGGCGCGTCTTTTCTGGCTGATGGCGATAGCGTACGGCTGGTGCAGCCATGAATGTTTCAGCTTGGTGTATCCGTAATCCCATTCCGGCGTTGATGCTTTTTGTGCTGCTTACTTTTGGTGGTATTTTTAGTTTTAAGGCCATGAAGATCCAAAATTTTCCTGACTTAGATCTGCCTACTGTAACCGTTTCCATTAGCCTGCCAGGCGCATCGCCCTCGCAGATGGAAACGGATGTGGCTCGAAAAATAGAAAATTCGTTGGCCACCTTGCAAGGCTTAAAACATATCATAACCACCGTGCAAGATGGAACTGCCACTGTCGTTGCCCAGTTTCATTTGGAAAAGCCCGTGCAGGAAGCCGTGGATGATGTCCGTTCTGCGGTGTCCAAAGTACGCGCTGATTTGCCAGCCGATGTGCGAGACCCCGTGGTAACCAAACTGGATCTTGCAAGTTCGCCGATACTGGCTTACACGGTTGCGTCTTCTCAACGCGACGAAGAAGCACTGTCTTGGTTCGTTGAGGACACACTTGCTAAACGACTGCTGTCCGTTCGCGGTGTCGGCGAGGTAAAGCGCGTGGGCGGGGTCAACCGAGAGGTAAGCATTGCGCTAGACCCTGCCAAACTCCAAGCATTAGGCGCGACAGCCGCTGATATTTCTCGCCAGTTACGCCAAGTGCAACAGGAAAGCTCGGGCGGCCGTGCTGATTTAGGCAGCGGTGAGCAACCTGTGCGTACCTTGGCTAATGTGACTTCAGTGGAAGAACTGCGCCCACTGGAATTGTCGCTTGCCGATGGTCGGCGTATCCGGCTCGATCAAGTGGCCACCATTAGCGACACTGTCGCTGAACCACGCTCATTGGCTTTGCTGAATGGCAAGCCGGTGGTGGGTTTTGAAATTACGCGTAGCCGAGGTGCGAGCGAAGTCGAAGTCGGCGCAGGTGTAAAAAAAGTGTTGGCTGAAATTCGACTAAGCAATCCCGACATCGAATTCACCGAAGCATTCAATTTCGTGATTCCAGTGGAAGAAGAATTTCAGGGTTCAATGGCCTTACTTTATGAAGGCGCTTTACTTGCAGTCTTGGTGGTCTGGCTGTTTTTGCGCGACTGGCGAGCCACCTTCGTTTCTGCCGTGGCCTTGCCATTGTCAGTCATACCGGCATTTTTGGGTATGCACTACTTTGGGTTTTCGCTCAATGTCGTCACTTTACTGGCATTATCCTTAGTCATCGGCATTCTGGTTGATGATGCGATTGTCGAGGTGGAAAACATTGTACGACATCAGCAGATGGGTAAAAAACCCTACCAAGCCGCCATGGAAGCATCCGACGAAATCGGGCTGGCGGTCGTCGCCACCACGTTTTCCCTGGTTGCGGTATTTTTGCCGACAGCGTTTATGAGCGGAATAGCCGGACGTTTTTTTAAGCAATTCGGCTGGACGGCATCTTTGGCAATTCTTGCATCGCTGGTGGTCGCACGGATGCTTACCCCCATGATGTCAGCGTACATCTTGCGGCACACGGAGCAACATGCGCCGCCGGATGGGCGCATTATGCGTAACTACTTAACCTTGGCGGCTTGGTGTCTTAAACATCGCGTTATCACTATTGTTGGTGCAATAGCATTTTTCGTGGGGTCGTTATTCCTGATTCCCTTATTGCCAAAAGGTTTCATACCGCCGGATGACAATCCACAAACGCAGGTTTTTGTGGAATTGTCACCGGGAGCTACGCTGGCACAAACCCGCGCATCGGCAGAAGCCGCACGTAAGCTTGTGGC
>JAYVGW010000108.1:0-2513 GCA_043771735.1 Methyloglobulus sp. | reverse complement strand
AATGGCCGTGCAAATGATCAAAATGGGCGAAGAAACAGGGCGTCTTGAAGAAATGCTGTTACGCATAGCGACTATTTATGACAAACAGCTCAGAGTGGCGATTCAACGACTACTGGCCTTCCTGGAGCCGGCGTTGATAATTACCTTGGGGCTGATGATTGCAGGTATCATAATGTCGATTTTACTGGCTATCTTAAGCGTTAATGATTTGGCTTTTTAACGGGAAAACTACTAAACAATGAAACATTTTAAAACTCACACGCAAACAGGCTTTACCTTACTCGAATTATTGGTGGTACTGGGCATCATTGCAATGCTGGCGGGGATTGTTGCCCCAAAAGTAATGAAGCATCTGGGAGAATCTAAAACCAAAGCCGCAAAGGTGCAAATTGAAGATCTCGCCGCCACACTGGATATGTATAAGCTGGATTTAGGCAGTTATCCCAGTAGTGAAGAGGGTTTGAAGGCATTAATTGAAGCGCCGGATAACGCAAAGCGCTGGAATGGCCCTTACTTGAGTAAGTTAAGAATACCGCTTGATCCCTGGCAACAGGAATACCGGTATGTCTCACCCGGCGAACATGGAAAATTCGATTTGCTCACCCTGGGCGCTGACGGTAAAGAAGGCGGCGAAGGCGAAGACCAGGATATTGTTAGTTGGCAATAATACTTAAGGGCCAAGGAACGAAGGTCAAGGTAAAAAAAGCTTGGCGCTCAAACGAGGGCTTCACTCTGCTTGAACTCACCGTCGTGTTGGTTATTGTCGTGCTAGGCTTTTCCGCTGTTGGCATCAACCTGTCTTCGGGTAATGATGCCACAGAACTTAAGGCGGCAGCCCGTGACATTGCTTCAGCTCTTCGCTTTGCGAGAGGTCAGGCTTTGATCTCGCATCAAGAAACAACCGTTACCATTGACCTTGCCGAGAACAGCTACACAGTCAGTGGCCGGGACGAAGTTTATGCTATCCCTCAGGCTATGGATGTCACTGTAGTCACTGGACAAAAAGAGCTAACCGGCGACGGTTTAGGGAGCATCCGCTTTTTTCCCGACGGCTCCTCTACAGGCGGTAGAATTACACTGGAGCAAGGCAAAGCCGCTCAGCAAGTCGATATAAACTGGTTAACCGGGCAAATTGAACTTAATGAAACCGACGCCAATAAATAAACAACAGGGCTTTTCTTTACTGGAAATCCTGATTGCATTTTCGATTCTCGCGCTGTCATTAGGCATTTTGCTAAAGATATTTTCCACCGGCGTTAATACCGCTATCGTTGCCGAGGACTATACCGCAGCCGTTCAAATTGCTGGAAGCCTACTCGCCAAAACAGGTGTGGAAACGGCATTGCAAACTGGTCAGGCTTCGGGGCTGGAAAATGAAAAATATCATTGGCTGGTTGAGGTTAGCCCGTTTGCGTTTAATTCTGAGAAGGTTGATACCACGGCTATAACGGTAGCCCTTTCTAAAGTTAAAGTCACCGTAAGCTGGGGTGATAATAATACCAATGACCGGCAAGTTGAGCTAAGCACTTTAAAACTGGCCAGTAAACCGTTATGAGCACAAGTCAGGTACGAGATAAAAGGCGAAAGGTTCAAACAGCGCGTTTTTGTAACCCTGCCCCTAAAGGCTTTACTCTAATCGAAGTGCTCATTGCCATGACACTGTTAAGCATTATAGTCGTGTTACTGTTCACCAGCTTAAAAATTTGTGCTGACAGCTGGGAGAAGGGTGAAAGCAAAATAACCGATGTCAATGAAGTTGCCGTTGTTTATAATTTTTTTCAGCGGCATTTGTCTGTAGCAAAACCGTTATGGAATGATTTATCGGCTGAAGAAAAGACCTTCTCTTTCCAAGGTAAAGCCCAGTCCTTGCAATTTGTTTCTGCATTCCCTGCAAGCGCAGACAGATCAGGCCTGCAACTGTTTTCCATACACCTGCAAGAAGAAGATAGCGGGCAGCAGGTTGTTGTGACTGTAGTCCCATTTTTTCCGGTGGCTGAAGGCGAAGAATGGCACGAAGAAGAAGTGACACTAATAAAACAGGTAAGCGATTTCAAGCTGGCCTATTTTGGCACTGACAGTAACGGGAGCGACGCCGTGTGGCAGAATGAATGGGCAAATAAGGAAATTCAGCCGCAATTAGTTAAAATCAACATCCAACTGGAAAATAAAATTTATTGGCCGGAGATGATTATTGAACTTAAGGTTGCGGACTCAGATGATGGCACAGACCTTGATACACAGAACACACAAGATGCAGAAGATACACAAGACGTAACCGAACCCGAAACCGAGGCCATCGAGTGATCAGGCAATCCGGTCTGGCGCTGGTTCTAGTGTTGTGGGTATTGAGTTTGCTGATTATTATGGCAGGCAGTTTTGCTCTCAGTATGCGCCGGGAAGTGGCTGTTATTGAGGGTATTAAAAGTAATGCCCAAGCCGTAGCCGTTGCCGAATCAGGCATTGCAATGGCAGAAATGATGCTGCTGAACCCTGATGAAAATAAACGTTTGCGG
>JAYVGW010000107.1:0-16437 GCA_043771735.1 Methyloglobulus sp. | reverse complement strand
TCAATCCCCAAACCTACAATGTGAAAAGCCTTATCCTTCCAGCTTGCAGACAACTCTATACCCGCAATCAATCTGACACCCGCCTGAGCGGCGGCCTGTTTGGCCTCAACGAGGCCGGCTGTCGTATCGTGATCCGTCAAAGCCAGCGCGGTCACGCCTTGCCCATGCGCCCTAAGCACCAGCTCGGTTGGCGATAGCACACCGTCTGATACGTTGGAATGGCAGTGGAGATCGTATTTTTCAGTCATAAGCCCTTATCTGGCGGGAAAAAGCAGGTTGCAAACCATCAAAAACATAAGCCATATCGGCAAAAAAGGAGAACTACACCTGCTATTACCCCATATTCACTATTTGCACATTATACCTCTGCCAGTTTGTTTCATTTTGGCATATTATCGACCAACCACACGTACAACGCTTGGAAGCGAACAGTTTGCGACGGTAACACGATGATGCTATTCATGTCCCGAAGGCAAGTAATCGTGGCATCGTACAGCAGGTTACTCAGGGGCTTACGGGATCAATTGATCACTCATCCTCCCACATGGGGTATTGCTCAGGGTTTTCTCCTAATTTTTCTATTACCGCCGGATACTTGACCCCTTTTTCTGGGTTATGTGGCTTTTTGCCACTTTTAGTTATTTTGAATAGCCATTCATCACCGTAATCAAACAAATAGTAGAGTTTTTTCCCTTTTTCCAGAGGAAATACATCTTCTAATGTCAAGTCGTAGATCGTTTCGTTTTCGTCATTAAAACTGGTGCGGCCACCACTTCTTTCTGTCCGTGATAGATAAAACTCGTATAAATGGTCATCGTCGAAAGCTACGGCATCCTGAATTGCGTAATGAAGGGCTTCTAATGTTGATGATGAATCGATTTCGATGATGCGCACACAGGCTTCTTCTGCATTCATGCCAAATAACAACTCAATTTTAAATGTCCAAATCATTATTTAACCCTAATCTTTCTATGTGCCATCGATTCTATCTGGAGCGCTGGGACGATGCAAATCCGACCGACGAAACTTTAGCGGTGTGGTTGATACCGCGGTGCTATCGTCATTTTAGGGAATTCTGAACAAGCCCTTCGATAAGCGGAATCAACTTGTTCAGAGTTTCCTTTGCTTATCTTGCTGGATCTCGCCCAATATCTTATCGACTTCTGCCCTTGGCAAATAATCCAAATCCCAGTGGCTGGTGTAGTTTTCTTTGATGCGGCGCTTGCCTGGATGCAATATCTCGGCTTCTTCTGGCGCAGGATGGGCGGCGGTAGTAATCGCATTTTCAGCAGGTTCAAGCACACTGCCTTTCTGGTTTATCAAGCGTTGTATTTTTGCAAGCAATTGATTCATAAACTCCCTCTTGGCGAGGTTTCGCCGAAAATCTGTTAAACCTAAACTTAAGACAGTGCTTATTGAAATTAATGCCTTCCAATCAGCCTATCCTATCTATTAATTTAAGCAACCTGTTTGCGGAGCTTGGCAAGGCTGAGTCTTTAACCTCTCAACTGTCAAAATCGCTTATCATATTGGTTGAAATCGTCTTCAGCTCCCACCTACCCCTAGATTCACACAATGTTCATCTTAACAACCGATAATGGCCTTGATTAAAACAAGAACGGGTTAGTTCTTATTCATTTCATTATTTACCCTGGAAATTATCATGAAACGATTGTCGCTTTTGGTAGCCATTGCTTTCTTTGCTATAAAAATGGGTAGCGCATTTGCCGCTCCGCACGTTAAACAGCATAACAAATCCGTACAGGTCAGTGAAAGCAAAGCCATGCAGTGCGTGGCCTTTAGCCCTTATGTAGGCGATATTAACCCTAATTGGGGGCCGCAACCTACGCCAAAATTGATTGACACGCTGTTGGATAAGCTGGTGAAAGAAACCCATTTCCGCTGCATTATGACGTATGGCGTGTTGAATGGTTTGGACTACATGTTTGAAGCTGCTAAGGCACGTCATCTTAAAGTAATTGTTATTCTCTGGCTGGATAAAGATAACGTGGTCAATAGCCGATCTATCTCTAAGGGCATTGAAGTAGCCAAGGCATTTCCTGATACGATAGTTAAACTAAGCTGCGGTTCGGAAGTCAGGACACGGCATGGCAATGCTTTTGATGGCGAAATTATTCGTTGTATCGATGCCCTGCGTGAGGCTGGTGTCAAGCAGCCGGTCACCACCATTGATACCTGGTGGGAATGGTGTAACCGGGCAACACCTTGTGAAAAAACCGGTTTTGAAGCTAAAGTGGATTGGATTGGAATCAATATTTTCCCCTGGTGGGAAAACAAACATGCCGGCGTGCACACTTGCACGACAGCAGAACAGGCGGCTGATTTCCACATCGCCCGGCTTGAAGACATTAGCCGCACGTACCCTGGCAAAGCACTAACCCTTACCGAATTTGGCTGGCCTAACGGCCCCGAAGGCGGCACGGAAACCAATTCCCATACGGGGCAGAAATGTGGCATCGCCGGACAGAAAAATCAGATTACCGTCATTAAATCGACCTTGAAGAAACTGGCTAAAAAGAACTGGGGCGGTAATGTGTTCGAGGCCTTTTCCGAAAAATGGAAACCGAATGATGAAGGTAATTTTGGCGCTCACTGGGGAATCTGCCAGGGCGAGCCACCTTATACCTGTATGAAAGATTTTAAATAAACCCTCATTTGATGACACCAAAGTTTCTATGAAACTTTGGTTCTTAGATGGGGGCTTGCCTGAAATTATCGAAGGACTTAGGAAGAGGGAAATCCGCTGCTTCCGTTCGTGCCGGATATCTAGAAAAATAATCTTAATCAATGAGTTAAAAAATTATTGGCATAATAAAACAAGCACTTCTTATGTTTTAAGTAAAAATTCGACTATAGTTAGCGTTTTTTGTACCGGCAGCCTTTGTCAGCTAGTGCTATTAATTTTAAATCCAATATCTGAGAACAACGGTAAATGAAGATTGTGAAACATATCCTACTCATCTTGACAGCAACAGGACTGATGCTGGTTTCACAGTTAAGTTACGGTCGTCACGCCGCGCTTTTGATTGATGCCGAAAACGGCGATGTGTTGTATGAAATGGAGGCCAATCAATCCTGGTATCCGGCTTCTCTCACAAAATTGATGACGCTATACATGGCGTTTTCCGCGTTGGAATCAGGCCGCTTACGCTTAAGTGACCGGATGAGCGTTTCCAGCCATGCTTCACATCAACCCACCAGCAAACTGGGCTTAAGGCCTTGGGATTCCATCTCGGTTGAAGATGCCATCCTGTCAATCGTTACCCGATCCGCCAATGATGCCGCCGTCGTGCTGGCTGAAAAGATAGCGGGCAGCGAATCGCAATTTGCCATAAAAATGACTTCAACGGCGCATAGCTTGGGTATGTACGGCAGCCATTTTATGAATGCGACCGGATTGCCGCACGACTGGCAGACCACAACCGCCCATGATATGGCGCTGCTGGCAATGAAAATACATCAGGACTTTCCCCAGTATTACCCTTATTTTGCGGTAGACAGCCTTTATTATAATGGCCGATATTTACGCAGCACGAACAAGTTTGTCGCCCATTATCCCGGCGCGGAAGGCATGAAAACAGGCTATACCTGCGGCTCAGGGTACAATTTGGTCGCTTCTGCCAACCAGTATGGGAAACGCCTGATCGGTGTTGTACTGGGCGGCATGAGCAGCGGTGAGCGCTATGAACAAATGTTTACTATGATGGACATCGGTTATTCGAATGAATACGGCCGCTATCACTCAAAAAACATTAGCTCGATGAGCAAAAATTCGATTGGTACGCCGCCTTATCAACTTTCTTGTGGACATCGGCCTTCGTCCCATTATGCCGCCCGGCACAACGAAGATGATGACGATGACCATCATGTCCGCTATGTGAAAAAAACTTCAGCCATCAGCCATCTTGCTGCACGCAGTAGGGACGAAAGCCAAAGGACCGTTACAAAAATCAGGATAGCAGGCAAAACTAAAACTATCGTGAAGCACGCCCCACAAGCGCGGCATATCGCATATTCAAGCAAGAAGATGACCGACACGGCAAGTAAAGCCAAAGCTATGCTTGCATCAAGTAAATCCAACAAAAAAACAGCAGCGACGGTTGCCAAGGGCAAGAAGTCTGCAAAATCAGAAAAAGTTGTCCAAGTCGCTAAGGCAGGTACGCATGGTAAGGGTTATTACACCCCTGAAAGCAAAGCCAAACAAACAAGCGCATCAGCCAAAAGCAAAGGTTATTTCAAGCCCGACAGTGCAAGCAAGAAAGCAGCCAAAAGCAGCGCTAAGGGCAACACCAAAAGCAAAAAGACTGTCAAAAAGAAGTCTTGATAGGCGTTTTTGTAAGCATCCCCACCTTGGGACATAGATATCTACACAAGCATCTCCTTCTCCCTTGAGGGGAAGGTCGGGATTAGGGGTATAAATACTCACAAACCTTTTTTTAATCAATGACATTGACGGTTTTATCGCCCCGCAATTTTTCATAAGGCATTAAATGGATGCCCTCTGCGAGCAACGAAATCTTGACCCGCTCCCCCAGGCCCAGATCATTGCGCCTCGCAACATGTATCGGCAAGGTCATGGTGATAACAACGTTTTCGGGTGCATCACACGCTATCTGGGCAATCGCATATTCGCTAAGTACCGTATAACTGCTAACACTACCGGACAAGGGATTTTCGCGTTCGCCATTGGACGGTCGATGGCGACGATGCAGTAGCACGTTTGCCGATTGGATCATCCAGCAAACTTCTTTCCCTGGCTGGTAATCAGGCTGGTAGTTTGCTTCCAACATTACGCCTCGCCACCTTATCAGCGTTTTTCGGGATTGTTCGTCATGGCTGATGACCGTCGCAACAAACAAATTTTGCTGGTCCATCAGCCGGGCTACCGTAGCACTGACGGGATGGGCGGCAACTTCCAATGGCGTTCCGGTTTGCAAGGTAACGCCCTTATGTAAAATGCACAGCTTGTCGGCAAGCAATGTGGCTTCTTCCAGATCGTGGGTGACCAATATTATCGGCATGGACAAAGTCCGGCGCAATTCGGCAAGCTCGCGGTACAAGCGCCGCCGGGTTACTTGATCGACTGCCGAAAAAGGCTCATCTAGCAATAAGACGTTGGGTTCCCGTGCCAACGCCCGTGCAACCGCGACTCGTTGCTGCTGACCGCCTGACAAGGCATTCGGATAGCGGTTTTCCAATCCGCCAAGATGGACACGGCTTAAAATTGCTTCCGCACGGTCTTTGCGAATGGATTTAGGTAGGTGTGCGAGCCCTTCCTGCACATTCTGGATAGCGGTAAGATGAGGGAATAAGGCGTAGTTTTGGAAGACCATGCCGACTTTGCGCTGATGTGCGGCGAGAAAAAAATCTGCTGGACTGTCCTGCCAAAGCTCATCTTGACACCTGACAACACCTTGTTCACTGCGGTGCAATCCGGCTATTGACCGCAATACCGTGGTTTTACCGCTACCCGACGGACCCACCAGCGCCAGCACTTCGCCCGGCTGGCAGTTGAGCGTAATGTCCAACGGAATAGGCTTGGCCTGCACTAAGCTTACACGAATCCCGCGCACAGCATCAACATCCCCTTCCGTGTTGTGGTCGTTAACCATAACGTCTCTTGGTATAGTCGCCAACGGCATAGCTGAGCGAAATGGTCACTAGGGAAATCACCAACAACACTGCCGACATCGACGCAGCGGCGGCATTATCGAACGCTTGCACTCGGTCATAAATAGCGATAGCGATGGTTTTTGTCTCGCCTGGGATACTGCCGCCCACCATCAACACCACGCCGAATTCACCCAAGGTATGGGCAAAGGTCAGGACGACGGCGGAAACAATGCCAGGCCAAGACAAAGGCAGTTCTATCCGCCAGAACACTTTGCCAGGGGGCATGGCGCAACACGCGCCCGCTTCCCTGAGTTCCCTTGGAATGGCTTCAAAAGCCCGTTGTATGGGCTGGATGGCAAAAGGCAGGTTGAACAGGATGGATGCAACAACCAAGCCTTCAAAGCTGAATACTAGGGTGTGACCCAGCAATCGTTCCAGAAAACGCCCCAAAACCGTAGCGTTCCCCAATGACATTAACAAATAATAACCCAACACGGTAGGCGGCAACACCAACGGCATAGCCAATAAAGCTTGTACTGCACTCTTACCGTAGAACTGCCGGTAAGCCAGCCAGCGCCCAGTAACCAAGCCTATAGGCAACAGGAACAGGACAGTGAATCCACTGAGTTTTACCGAAAGTAGTAACGCTTCCCAATCCATGGCTTATTGCGGCAAGCTAAAGCCGTAACGCTTAAAAACGTCCCTGGCTTTAGGCTGTTGCAGGTAAGTATAAAAAGCTTTGGCGGTAGCGCCAGCTTTTGTTGTCAGCACCATCCTTTGCTTTAAAGCTGGATGGCTATTTTCCGGCAGTAAAACAAAGTTTCCTGCGGCCTTCAGTTTTGGTGAAAGTGCCAAAGAATAAGCGACAATGCCGCCTTGCGTGGAATCGGAAATGGCAAACTGGGCGGCTTGGGCGACATTTTCCCCCAGCACCAAATGCGGTTGCATAGCGTCCCACAAACCAAATGAGGTAAGCGCGGCTTTCGCCGCACGGCCATAAGGCGCATGGTCTGGATTGGCAATGGCAAAACGCTTGATTTCGCCATTTCTCAGTGCTTGACCTAAGCCCCGCATTGCGCTGTCTACCTGCAAAGTTGAACCTTTAGGCGCATATAAAACCAACCTGCCGATTGCATATAACAAGCCTTCATCAACGGTTTTGTGTTGTTTAGCCAACTCCAAGACATATTGTTCATCGGCGGACATAAACAGCTCATATGGTGCACCTTGCATGATTTGCCGGGCAAAATTTCCCGACGAGCCGAAGCTGAACTTTACCGTCAATCCTGTTTCTTGGGTAAATTGTTGCGCGGCTTCTTCAAGGGCGAATTGGAGATCGGATGCAGCGGCTACGAGAGTCGGTTCAGCAGCGCGTAAAGCTTGGCCAAAGCAAAGCAATCCGGCTAGAAGGATTAGTTTTTTGAATTTTGCAGCACTTTTGTTCATGTTGATACGGTTGGCGAATGCCACAGCGCAGTCATTTACTGCATTAGGACAAATGTTTTTAACAACGCGGCCGCATTTGCCATGCCTTTGTGTAAGTTCTGTTCGATTTCTGCCATGGTAATTTCGCCTTCCATTTTCCCAGCCGCCCAGTTGGCGATCACGGCCACTACCACATAACTAATGCCCAGCTCCCGCGCCAAAGCCGCCTCGGGCATACCCGTCATACCGACCAAGTCGCAGCCGTCTTGTTCCATGCGCTTGATTTCCGCCGCTGTTTCCAGTCGTGGGCCCTGGGTGCAACCGTAAGTACCGATAGGGCTGATCGTGACACCCGCTTGTTTGGCGGCATGGATTAGGCGGGAACGCAGTGTTTGGCTATAAGGATAGCTAAAATCAATATGTGTGACTGGGTCGTTTTCATCCTCAAAAAAAGTATGCTTCCGTCCATAGCTGTAGTCGATGATTTGATCGGGAATGGCAATATGCGCGGGCACCATTTCCGGCGTAATACCGCCAACGGCGGCGACGGCAATGATGTTTTCCACACTGAGCTTTTTTAGTCCCCATATATTGGCGCAGTAATTGATTTTATGCGGGGCAATGGTATGGGGATTGCCATGCCTGGCAAGGAAAACGACTTCCTTTCCATTTAATTCCCCAGTGATAAAATCCGCCGATGGTGCGCCATAAGGCGTAGTGAGCGTATCGCTCCTGATGATTTTTAAATCGGCAAGCTGCGATAAGCCCGTGCCGCCAATAATAGCCAAACGACCCATCACGCCACCCCATTGCAAGCATAAATGCCTGCCGCATTACGCAAATAACCCTTGTAATCCATACCATACCCAAATAGGTATCGGTTTTCGGTTTGTAAGCCCACAAAATCTGCGCGTATGGGCTTGTCTTGGCCGAGCAACTTATCGACCAGAACCGCGCAATACACGGCGGTCGCGCCTTGTTCCAGGCAGTAAGCCTTAATAGCGGCCAGCGTAATGCCCGCGTCCAGAATGTCGTCAATAATTAGGACCACCCTGCCCTGTAATGGCGTTCCTGGCTTTAACAGCCATTCGATTGTTCCGCCAGAAGTCTGGTTTTGGTAGCGGGTTGCATTAATGGAATCAATGTTAAGCGGAAAATCCAGCCGAGTCAGCAACTTACCCGCCGCAACAATACCGCCGTTCAATACACATAACACTAAGAGGTTGCTGTTTGCCAATTCTGCACTGATTGCAGCCGCCATGTTGTCTAGCGCCGCCTCAACCTGTTGCTCACTGTAAAGCAAATCGGCTGCTGCCTGAATATGTCGGATTTCTTTAAGCATAACTGGAAACGAACTCCTTGATTCGGTTTGAAGCTTGCTGCCACTTCTCGGTACTCAGCAATTGCCCACGGTTAAATTGTGGCTTGCCACGCATTCTGGCTAGCCGCTGTTCCCTGAGTGGGTCGTTAGCAATAGGCAAGGCATCAAGCACTTGTTCCGCCGCAGATGGATTGTTGCACACTAACAGCATGTCACAGCCTGCTTCCTGTGCGAGCCTTGCACGCTCTGGGAAAGTCCCCACCGACGCAGCCCCTTCCATACTCAAGTCATCGCTAAAAACAACGCCCTTAAAGCCCAATTCCTTACGTAGGATTTGTTGTATCCAAAACGGCGAAAATCCGGCTGGATTGGGGTCAATATTTTTGTAGACCACATGGGCGGGCATGATAGCTTCCAACCCTTCTGAAATCAGGGTTTTGAAAGGCAGCAAGTCTTTTGCCAGGACAGTCTCCAAGTCCCTGTCATCGACGGGTAAATCAAGGTGTGAATCCGCCGCCACCGCACCATGGCCTGGGAAATGTTTCCCGGTCGCCGCCATACCCGCCGCATTCATGCCTTTCCTGAATGCGCTCGCAAGCGCAGTCGCCAGTATACTCTCCGTAGAAAAAGACCGATTGCCGATGACATCACTGATGCCGCAATCAATATCCAATACCGGCGCAAAGCTGAAATCAACGCCGACTGCCAGCAATTCGGCCGCCATCAGCCAACCTGCCGTTTCCGCCAGTTCCGGCGCATCGGCATAACAGCAGGCAGGCGGCAAGCGCGTAAAGCCATTTTGAAAACGCTGCACCCTGCCGCCTTCCTGGTCTACGGCAATCAAAATCTGCCCGTTTCGGGCGTTGCGGATACTCGTAATAAGCTGAGTGACCTGCCCAGGATCCTGGTAATTACGGGCGAAGAGAATAACCGCGCCGGTATTGGGATGATTTATCACGTCCTTTTCATGCTCGGACAGCGTTAATCCAGCCACATCCAACATTATCGGGCCGATGGGGTAATCAGTCGTCATGGTTTACGCCCTAGGTTCACGGTTAACTTAATTCCATATTAAAGTGGGCTTATACTAATGTATCTGCCGTTTGATTGCAGCTAAAACATGGTTTGTGATAAGGTTTTGCCCATGACTTGGCAAAGCATTGTAGAACAGATTGAAAGCACAACGGGATCAACGTTTAAATTGGTCAACGCCCGTCCGCTTGCGGGTGGCGACATCAATTCAGCTTATTGCTTACAAGGTACGGACAGCTCTTACTTCGTTAAACTAAACCGCACTGACACAATCGCCATGTTTGCTGCCGAGTCAGCCGGCTTGACTGAACTGGCCGCCACCCGCACTGTGCGGGTTCCGAGCCCAGTTGTTCATGGCACTTCGGAGGAACATGCATTTTTAGTACAAGAATACATCGAATTCGGCCCATCCAGCAGAATCTCCGACCGCCTATTCGGGCAACAACTGGCCTTGCTGCACCAACAACGGCAACCGTATTTCGGCTGGCATCGGGACAACACTATCGGGAGTACGCCACAACCTAACACCCGGCATGATGATTGGATATCCTTCTGGCGTTGCCAACGTTTGCGGCATCAGCTTAATTTAGCGGCCATAAAAGGCTACAGCGGACGCTTACAGACGAAAGGGAAACAACTTTGCGACAAACTCGCCTTATTTTTCGATGGTTACCAGCCCCAACCCGCCTTGTTGCATGGCGATTTATGGGGCGGTAACGCAGCAACCGACAAGCACGGCAATCCGGTCATGTTCGACCCTGCCTGTTACTACGGCGACCGGGAAGCCGATCTCGCCATGACTGAATTATTTGGTGGCTTTAGCCAAGATTTTTATGCGGCCTATCGGGAAACTTGCCCAATCGACCATGGCTATACCACTAGAAAAACACTTTATAATCTTTATCACATCCTCAACCACTTAAATCTGTTCGGCAGCGGCTACCAAAAACAAGCTGAAAACATGATTGCCAGTTTACTGAGTGCAGTCAATTAATTGCAGAGTCCTATTGCCTTTCCAAACACCCAAGTGAACTATCTTCAGCGACTATAAACCTCTTTGTCAGAACGGCCTAGCTCGCTTCTATAACCTGACGGTATGTCCACGCCAAAATATTCATCTCCAGGCCCTCAATTGCTAAAAATTAACGCTTATTCAAAGGGACGTAAAGCCCTGCATCTAGCAGCCCTGATTAGTCTATTTTCGCAACAGCTTGACCCTTTCAAAAAAGCAAATTTTTCAATGGCATACTAAGCATTTTTTAAGAAAATCAAGCTATGATAATCTATGGATTTCGTATAAGATTATGATCGAAAATTCAAACTAAATTTAAAAATCAAAGCTCAATAGCCTAAGCTTATAAAAAATGCCATTAAAAATGCAAATTACCTTGATATATGTACCTTTTATTGCATTGAAAGCTCGACAATTTATTTATAATTCTCACTTTATGAAGGGTATCCCATGCATGCGTTAAAACTCAACGGCGTTATGGGGGAAGGTAATACAGATTCTTTTGAAAAGAATGTCTTGATGGACTTGGCAATGAATAATAATGATGAAAAATTCGCCGTTGAATCAGGGCCGGGAAACTTAATTTATATCCGCGGTAAGCGTATCAATCTGGATGAATTGGTCAATAGCCAACTATCGGATAAGGGCTATATAAAAACACTAAACAAGCAGATGCTTAGTGCCAAGCCATATCAACACATCGTTACCCAAGATTGGTTTAACCCGACGCTGCTTGAATTAATTCATGAAGAATTTGATCTAGTTAAGCAACTTAATTGGAGAAAGGTTCATTACACTTATCAAAACACTTACCGGTCTCATCCCAACCCCACCTTAGGCGCTGCTTCAACCTTGTATTTCAACCTTGTGAACTCCGGCTGGTTCTTGGGTTTATTGTCACAAATAACCAAGGTCGAAGATTTGCTTCCTGACCCTATGCTGTACGGAGGTGGGTTACATGAAACCAGAAGGGGTGGTGCCTTTGGCGTGCATACGGATTTTACTTGCCATATTAACAACGGCCTACGTAACGAAATGGTATTCATCACCTATCTCAATAAAAATTGGGATTCATCTTGGTCTGGCGCTTTAGAATTGTGGGACTCAGAATCCCAACATTGTGTCCGAAAAGTGGAACCCGAATTTGGCCACTCAATTCTTATGCGAAATGGAAAAGTCAACTATCATGGCCATCCTACCCCGTTAAATTCACCTCCTGACATCATCAGACGGTCAGTGACATCTTATTACTACACAAACCCCTTGGCTAAAGAAATGCGTGAACAACGGGTGCAAAACCTGTATTTATCACCAGAACTCCTGATATTTCCTGCCGACACAAGCGCCTATGCTCAAGCCAAAAAATTTGTGCGGATGTTCGTTCCGCCAATTTTATGGGACGCTATGGGCAAAATCACCATGCACAAAGCCCCATAAGGCAGTTCCGATGCACCTAATTCTTTGGCCTAAAGACTTAGTTCGTATTTTAAAAGCGCCGTGAGCGGTTCGAGTGCAAGGCGCACGGAGCGCAAAAACCGGAGTGTACTGGACGTACATGAGGATTTCGCGCAACGCATCAATCGAGTTGCGCAGCAGCTTTTAAAGCATGTTTTAAGGTCACCGGCCATGCCATAGTGGATAACCGTTAAGCTTGACTGGATTCCAGCTAATAAAATCGGTATGCTAACCACAGTGTATTGGACTCATTGAAAGACACCAACAATCAACATTCCCACATCCGTGTCTTTTTCCCTACATGTTAAAGATGCAACTCCACACGCATCTTATCAACCATCCATATACCATTAATTTTCAGCTTAGCTTACCTTGGATTTTGTAGAAAGCTCGTGACCGCAAAACAACAGATTCAAAACCTACTCAATTTTATTGATGCCAGCCCAAGCCCTTGGCATGTGATCAACAGCATAGAAGCCCTACTTAAGCCGTTTCAATTTATTAAACTGGACGAAACCTCGCGCTGGCATACACAACCTGGCGGACGCTATTACGTCGTGCGTGACGACTCCTCCATCATCTTGTTCGTGCTTGGGACGAAACCGCTACTTGAATCGGGGTTTAAAATCGTCGGCGCACACACTGATTCACCTGGTTTACGGGTAAAACCCAATGCAACCAATAACAAAGATGGTTTGCTTAGATTGAATGTCGAAATTTATGGCAGCCCCATTCTTGCGACATTCACTGACCGGGACTTAAGCCTTGCCGGGCGCATTTGCTTTAAAAATGACCAGGATCAGATTGGCAACCGACTAATCAAATTCGACAAGCCGCTATTGCGGCTACCTAATTTGGCGATCCACATGAACCGGACTGTCAACGAGGATGGCCTAAAACTCCATAAACACAACGAGTTGCCACTGATATTGTCGGCATTGTCGGAACAACAATTGCCGCCAGATTATTTTTTAAGCCTGTTGCAGCAACAATCAGGCATTGCTTCTGGACATATCCTGTCTTGGGACCTGGCGGTGTACGACACTCAAAAAGGCGCTGTCTGGGGTGCAAAAGAGGAATTCATCAGCAACAGCCAATTGGATAACCTGGCTTCCTGCCATGCCGCACTACAAGCATTGCTCGATGAAGCCGTTTTAAGCGGCGAAAACACCCTGGTTTGCGCTTTCTTCGATCACGAAGAAATAGGCAGTGAAAGTAAACAGGGCGCAAACGGCAGCTTCCTGCCGGATGTACTCCAGCGTATCGCACTGGCGAACCAAACTGACTTGCAAGATTTTCCAAGGATTATGGCGAAAAGTTTCCTGGTCAGTGCCGATATGGCACATGCCTACCACCCCAATTTCCCTTCCGCTTATGACCATGACCATAAGGTTATGGTAAACAAAGGCCCTGTCATTAAGGTGAATGCAAATTATCGCTATAGCTCAGAAAGCATTTCAGAAGCCATGTTTATCGACTGGTGCAACCAAGCCGACGTGCCTTATCAACATTATTCACACCGCTGCGACTTGCCGTGCGGCAGCACTATAGGCCCTATCACCTCGGCCAAATTAGGCATTCGGTCGGTTGATGTCGGCAATCCAATGTGGGCAATGCACAGCATTCGGGAAAGCGCCGGTGTGTTCGACCATGGCTATATGATCAACGTGTTGCAACGGTTTTTCCTGGATAAGCGCTAATATCCAGTGCAGCGGCTTACCCAGCCTGAACTATTTGACACCGTGCGATCAACCAAACAACCCTTCAACAAGCCCACGGCAGACAATAAATACTGCACGAAGTCGGGCCAACAAAGCTAAATTCGCACGTTGACGAACTAAAATTGCCTGCCTCTGCCTGAAATTACTTCAACAATGAGCTATAGTTAATTGTCTTTTATGATTAACCATCAGCTTTCATTGCATTTATGGGGTCATTCGTTCATTTGATTTTGATATTAGGGGATCTCTAAAAATCTCCTCTCCCTCTGGGAGAGGGCTAGGGTGAGGGTTGTAAATGCTTGATTTTAAATCCCTCATCCCAACCTTCTCCCAGAGGGAGAAGGAGCTTTTTGAATTTTTAGAGACCCCCATTGCACAGCTTTAACTGTGAACCCATTTTTTACAAAACAATAAAAATAACATAAAGCAAGTGGAAATTTGTCGCTCACTGACAGTGAATAAGCAAGCACTATAAAGAATGAAGGGCATTTTCTTAACCAGAACGCTGATATTTACTACACTTTTGTTTTCAACTTGCCTCGCCGCCGACGACAGCAATCTTGAATACAAAATAAAGGCGGGCTACCTTTACAACTTCACCAAATTTATCACTTGGCCGGAAATTAGCGGCATCACCTTCAACCTGTGCATTTTAGGCGACGACCCTTTTGGGACGGTCATCGACCCTATCGAAAAAAAATCTGCATTTGACCGGGCCATTAAGGTCTTCAGGCTGGATGAAGAAGCTTTCTTGTCCGCCCAATCATTGAAAACGGACTGCCATATCCTTTATTTGAGCGATGCGGATAACCAAAAAATAGTTTTTGAAAAAATTCAAGCCAACCCAAGCAGTGCCGGAATATTGGTCGTCGGGGAAGGTGAATCCTTTGTCGCGGAAGGCGGGATGATCGGCTTTGTCAATCGAAACGGCAAAATCAAGCTGCAAATCAACCTGCAATCGGTAAGGCAAGCTGGCTTGAAAATCAGCGCCAAATTATTAGAAATCGCTGAACTTATCAAGGAAGATAAGCCATGATTAGTAAGATCAGTGACTTATCAATCAACCGCAAGTTATTGCTGATATTGCTGTTTTCCAGCGTGGTGTCCCTGCTCTTTGCAGGTGTATTCCTGATTTTGCTGGAACTTTCAGAATTTCAGCGCACGACCAAGGACGATTTGTCGGTATTGGCATCGGTCATTGGCAACCGTAGTTCTGCCGCATTGATGTTTGATGACCGCAATTTAGCCGCAGAAAACCTGGCGGTGTTCAACAACATCCCTGCTGTCCAAATCACTTGCCTGTACAGCGAAAAGAATACGGTTTTTATCAGTTTGGCAAAGAATGCCAAAGCCAACCATACCTGCCCAGCGTCTATTGAAGACGAGCAAACACGGTTTATAGGCAAACACCTGATTATCGTAAAATCTATTGATATAGACAATGAAAAATTTGGCACCGTATATATCCGTGCTGATTTGTCTATTGCCTACTGGCAAAAAATCCAGTTTATCGGCATGTTGCTTTTAGTGTTAATTGGCGTTTCTTTGCTGACCTTCTTTATCTCAAAGCCTTTATTAAAAATCATCTCCACACCTATAAAAAGACTGGTAAGTACCGTCAAGAAAATCAGCGATACTGGTGATTTCTCACTTAGGGCGCTTAAACTGAGCAACGACGAGATGGGCGTGCTGGTTGATTCTTTCAATAGCTTGATTGAAACCGTTGAAACCCAGAGCCAAGCCTTAACACAGGCAAAAAACCGATATTTGACCCTGTATGACGATAACCCGACCATGGTTTTCAATATTTCCAGGGATGGCATTATTTTTTCGGTGAACCTTACCGGTGCCAAACAAATGGGCTTAACGGTAGAAGAACTGCAAAATTGTTCAATTTTCGATTTTATCCATTCGGATGATTCGACATTGATGCAAGACTTAATCGAGCGCTGCTATGCCAACCCTTTACTGGTGCACAACCAGGAAATGCGTAATGTTTGCCAGAATGGCCCCATAATCTGGGTCAGGGCGACGGCGCGACTGGTCGAAAATGAACGGAGCCAAAGCAGCTTATTAATCGTTTATGAAGACATAACGGAAACTCGTTTCCTGAATGAGCAAATCGCTTATCAGGCTGACCACGACGCTTTGACCGGACTTGCCAACCGCAATAAGTTTGATCGCTACCTGAAACGCGCAATCGTCCTGGCGCACCACGAGGGCGCAGAACATGCCCTTTGTTACCTGGATCTTGACCAGTTTAAGATCATCAACGACAGTTGCGGTCACTTGGCGGGCGATGAACTGCTCAGGCAACTAGGCGAATTACTCAGAAAACACATCCGGCAATATGATTTTGTCGCCCGGCTTGGTGGTGATGAATTCGGGATATTGATGTACAACTGTTCGTCCACCCAAGCGTTTCAGGCCTGCGAGAAATTGCGCGACTTAATCAAGGATTTTAGCTTTGCCTGGGAGGACAGGAGCTTTACCATCGGTGTCAGCATAGGCGTGTCATCCATCAACATCGCCAGTGGCAATGCCGTCGATCTACTTAAAGAAGCCGATGCCGCCTGTTATGCGGCAAAAGAAAAAGGCCGAAACCGCGTCCATGTGTTCAGTCCCAATGACGAAGCATTGGCCATGCGCCGGGGCGAGATGCAATGGGTGGAAAAAATTCGCCAAGGCTTGGAACAACACCGCTTTGTCCTGTATGGGCAGCCCATCGTGCCCATGCTAGATACCGACGAAGGCCTACATTTTGAAGTATTGCTCCGCTACCGTGATGACCGGGGCAAAATTATCCCACCCGGCGCATTTTTACCGGCTGCCGAACG
>JAYVGW010000106.1:0-6482 GCA_043771735.1 Methyloglobulus sp. | reverse complement strand
GATGCGGCAATACCTTTGCCCAGCGATGACACAACGCCGCCAGTGATGAAAATGTATTTGGTCATGTAAGGGTAGGTAAACTTCGGATGATTGCTGACGGCTTTTTTGCTTAAGCGAGTATTTTAATCGACATTGGCCGCGTCGTCATTGCCTTTTGGATTTATTTTGTGGCCGATAATGCGCAAGCAAGGTTCTTCTCCTTCACAATAAAACTCTGCACTGATCCAATATTCACCCACTGCCGCCAATTTATCATCCAGATAGATCAGCGGGATCCCTGCCCTCTCCCACGGAGGGATTCCAACTTCCTGATAGAGTTTTTTTAAATCATGATGACCTTTACGCCCTGGTAACTCGAGGACTTCACCACCAGAGCGAAACTTTACCGTTATCTTGGCATTCCTCCATAATTCGGTGGGTATCCCGCTGGATGATTCCACAATTTCATAAGCCACATCATTGGCTACTTGCAATGATCGATTATCAGAAGGCCAAATAAAATTGTCACCTAAGCTATCTTGCGTAGGCTTTAGGCAATACAGCACATCCCGGTAACGGCGAATCCAATAACCTTGCGTTGATAAACTTGGATCAGCATCTTCCCGCGCCGCCACGACTTCTTCAAAAACCCGTTGCACAACATCTTGGCTAGGCATTTTTAAGCCCAGATAATGAAACCATTGCCGGATGACTAGCTGTTGCTGCAACAAAGGATAAACCTGTAAGCGGCTAAGGCTTAAAGTGTTATTGCCAGGATTGATAACTATCGTTAACAAATCATCGGCAACGGTCGCCAATAAATCTTGGGCATTGGCACAATGCTGGGCTGAACGCGACACGGTTTTCTCCAACGACGGCCAGCGTTGCTTTAACAGAGGAATGATGTCATTGCGTAAGAAATTACGGTCGAAATGCGTATGCTGATTGCTGGGGTCTTCAATCCACTGCAACTGATTGGCTTCGGCATAGTCGATGATTGCGTTTTTGCTGACATCCAACAACGGCCTGACCAGCTTACCTTGACCAAACGCGATGCTTTCCGGCATACCAGACAAGCCTTTAAGCCCACTACCACGAAACAATTGCAACAGAACCGTTTCCAATTGGTCATCGCCATGTTGGGCAAGCAACAACAAATCACCCTCAGCAAGTAACGGTTTTAAAGCTTCGTAACGGGCATTACGGGCGGCTTCTTCGGGGCTTTCTCCTGGTAAGGCTTGGGCGTTTGCTTTTAAGCTCAGAAACTTAACGCCAAGATTTTCGCAAGTTTGTTGGCAGTGTAAGCACCAGTTTTCAGCCTCAGCTTGCAAACCGTGATTGACGTAAACGGCGGTTATTTTGGATTTTAGGTGGTCGATGGAAGCGCACAAGTGCAGCAAGACATGGGAATCTATACCGCCGCTGTAGGCTATGTAAATAGCTCGGTATGGCTGATGTTGAGCCAATTTGGATGCTATGATGTCTGGGAATAACGGTGTAGGTTGGGTTAGGCGCACAAAAACAATAAGTTAAATGTATTACAAAATTTTCCGTGCGCCGTAACCCAACATTGCAATGTTAATGTCATTTGTTGGGTTACGCCGCGCCTAGCCCTTCGTGCATAACCAAGCGTCCGATACATTGCACGTCTAACCCAACCTACCGCGCTAGACATTGTGAGTTTTACAAGTTGCAAGTTGCCGACCCTCTATAAGTAAATCGCCTAACGATTTAGCAAGCCAGTTGTACAAACCATCAAATTCAGAAATTTCAGCTTCGAGACGACGTGTGCTCGAAGTTGGCGCAAAGTTTAGTGGTTTTGAAACTGGTGGTGGAGCGCCTACTGAAGCATTTGTTATTCTGGGTAAATTTGATCTATGTGTCATTCTGTTTCGGAGCTCTACCCATAGCGACCATTCGCCCGACGAAAGCAGTTTGTTTAGGACAGCTACCAATAGACTTGCATCAGCGTAGGGCGTTAACCATTTAACTAGCTTCTTAGGACTGCATGCTCGTTGTTCGGTCTCGCCGAATGGCAACGAAAGCACGTTGGGATGGCTAGCCAGAGCCGCTAGGGCGTATGTCGTACTTTCAATGCAAGAAACGCCAGAGCTGAACATCCCAAATAAAGATCTCTCACGAAAATAAATTTCTTCGAATCCCCCTGAGTCACCATGAGTATCCAAGGACTTCTTGTATGCAATCCAGTCCTCTGACGAGGCACGAAATCGCCAACCAATAAGGTTTGATGCACCTGCGAATTCTACCCATGCTAATGATTTATCAGGATTTAACAGGACATGCCGAGATGTGGACATAAATTGGAGAAGTTCGTCGATAGGAAAGTCATCAGGCATTTCAAGGCAATATTCGGAACAGTACATAGTTTTTAATTAAAATTATCGTTTAATTATCTCTCCAAACAAGTAGCCCGCATTAATCCTTGTGAAATACGGGAATATCGAGACCATAAACCCCGAATTCCGTAAGCTTTATCCGGGCTACTGCCCTACTTAACAACTTCCTCAACAAACTCCCAAAGCCCAACAAGCGCTGGTAGGTTGTTACCAGAAGATTGATATTGTCCTTTTTTGCCTGCATATAATAAGTTAAGTGAGAAAACTTCAACAATACTTTTGAAATTTGGCTGTAACAAAACTAAAACCGAGACATAAAAAAGCCCGGCTGCTTTGCAACAACCGAGCTTTCGTTTTTACAGCAAAAAATCTATAAAAGCAGCATATTACATCATGCCGCCCATTCCGCCCATGCCACCCATATCTGGCATGCCACCTGCTTTTTCATCGCTAGGTGCATCGGCAATCATCACTTCTGTGGTTAGCATTAAGCCAGCAACAGAAGCCGCATTTTGCAGCGCGGTACGGGTCACTTTGGCAGGATCTAAAATTCCCATTTCGATCATGTCACCATAAACGCCAGTCGCCGCGTTGTAACCAAAGTTACCTTTGCCTTTTTGCACTTCGTTGAACACTACCGAAGGCTCATCGCCTGCATTGGCAACAATTTGACGCAAAGGCTCTTCCATCGCACGACGCAGAATGTTAACTCCCGCTGTTTGGTCGTGATTTTTACCTTCTAAACCAACCAAAGCAGACAAAGCACGGACTAAAGCCGTACCGCCACCAGCCACAACGCCTTCTTCAACGGCTGCGCGGGTTGAATGTAGGGCATCTTCTACGCGGGCTTTCTTTTCTTTCATTTCGATTTCGGTTGCAGCGCCGACTTTGATAACCGCAACACCGCCAGCCAGTTTAGCCAGACGCTCTTGCAATTTCTCTTTATCATAGTCAGAAGTTGCTTCTTCAACTTGCGCACGAATTTGAGTTACACGGCCTTTGATTTGCTCGTCAGAACCCGCACCATCAATAATCGTGGTGTTTTCTTTGGTAATTTGCACTTTTTTAGCTGTACCTAACTGAGTCAATTCGGCTTTTTCCAGGCTTAAACCGACTTCTTCAGCAATCACTGTACCACCAGTAAGAACCGCAATGTCTTCCAGCATAGCTTTACGGCGGTCACCAAACCCAGGTGCTTTAACGGCTGCCACTTTAACAATACCACGGATGGTGTTAACGACTAGAGTTGCCAACGCTTCACCTTCAACATCTTCCGCTACGATCAATAATGGACGGCCAGATTTTGCAACGGCTTCCAGGATTGGCAACATTTCGCGGATATTGGAGATTTTCTTTTCGTAAATCAGGATCAAAGGATCATCCAGTTCTACGCTCATATTGTCTTGTTTGTTGATGAAGTAAGGTGACAAATAGCCACGGTCAAACTGCATCCCTTCAACCACATCCAATGAATTGTCAAGGCCCGTGCCTTCTTCAACGGTGATCACGCCTTCCTTGCCGACTTTTTCCATCGCTTCAGCGATGATTTGGCCGACAGATTCATCGGAGTTAGCAGAAATCGTACCAACTTGTGCAATGGCCTTATTGTCCGCACAAGGTGCTGCTGATGCTACAATGGCCTCAACGACTTTAGTCACGGCCAAATCAATACCGCGTTTCAAATCCATAGGGTTCATACCGGCGGCAACGGCTTTCAAGCCTTCGTTGACGATAGATTGCGCCAATACGGTCGCAGTCGTCGTGCCGTCACCTGCGACATCAGACGTATGGGAAGCGACTTCCTTAACCATTTGTGCGCCCATATTTTCGAATTTGTCTTTCAATTCGATTTCTTTTGCAACGGATACACCATCTTTAGTGATGGTTGGAGCGCCGTAGCTTTTATCTAAAATTGCATTACGGCCTTTAGGGCCCAAGGTTACCTTTACTGCATTTGCCAAAATGTTAACGCCACGCGCCATACGGACACGTGCGTCATCACCAAATAATACGTCTTTTGCTGCCATGATTTATTCCTAATTCGTTTGTTGTGGATAGGGGATGGTACGCAATGTGTACCCTACATTCGTATTGGGTTTAGCCCAAAATGCCCATGATGTCTTCTTCGCGCATCACGATAAGGTCTTCGCCATCGACTTTTACTTCGTTGCCAGAATATTTACCAAACAACACCTTATCGCCAACTTTGACTTCCAAAGCACGTACTTGGCCGTTATCCAGCTGCTTGCCGCTACCTACTGCCAGGACTTTGCCTTGGCTGGGTTTTTCTGCCGCAGAGCCTGGCAATACGATGCCACCTGCTGTTGTCGTTTCTTCTTCAAGGCGTTTGACGATCACTCTGTCATGTAACGGACGTATCTTCATATATCTCTCCTAGAGGTTTTGTTAAGGGGTTATGCGTTATTAGCACTCGCTAGTTATGAGTGCTAATAATAATGACCTTTTGCAGTCTGTCAAGTTCTTTGGCATCATCTTCCGCCTGACTTCACTAATTCAACGACTTATGAATGACAACCAGTTACTCCGTTATAGCCGCCAAATCATGCTGCCCCAGTGCGATATTACCGGACAACAAAAACTGCTCACCGCCCGTGTTCTCATTGTGGGCGCGGGCGGCTTGGGTTCCCCTGCGGCCATGTACCTAGCCGCTGGCGGTGTCGGCCATATCACTATTTATGATGACGACGAAGTGGATTTATCCAATTTGCAAAGACAGATTGCTCATCACACGGACGATGTGGGGATGGATAAGGTAATTTCAACCCGCAATACGCTCAAACAATTAAATCCAGACGTGCAGGTAACGGCTGTTAGGGAGCGATTGCAGGGTGAACAACTGGATAACGAAGTCAAAAAAGCGGATGTGGTATTGGATTGCAGCGATAATTTTGCGACGCGGTTTGCCATCAACAAAGCCTGTGTAGCCTTTCAGAAGCCCCTGGTGTCGGGGGCTGCAATCCGGTTTGAAGGCCAAGTATCTGTGTTCACACCAGGAATTAGCGCCAGCCCGTGCTACAACTGCCTGTATAAAAATGAAGGCGAAGAAATGCAAAACTGCGCGACTAACGGCGTAATCGCGGCCATTACCGGCATTGTGGGCAGCATACAAGCGTTGGAGACGATGAAAATTATCATCAACACGGGTGAAACTTTAACCGGAAGATTGTTGTTGATTGACGGGCTAACGATGAACATTAAAACCATGCGTTTCAAAAAAAACCCAGGTTGCCCAACTTGCGGCAACCTGTAACGCACAGTGGATTTTTACGAGGATGTGTTGTTTTTATGAAGCTGTTTTTTTACGAAACCAATGGCCTTTTCGGCCAAATCATTGACCAAAGACGGGCTGTCGCCATGAGGTTCAATATCGCCAAATGGTTTGCCGTCCTTCTGCGTGAATTTATAGATGAAATAACCCAGAGGTGCAAAAGCCACTGCACCGATGGCAATCATCGCCAAAAAAAGTCCTGCCACATCATTCATGATGCCTCCTTATCGCCAGTTTGTTTGAATTGTAATTAATAGTAAATCAGGCGATATCTGATAATACGCTTTTCTAACAAAAAATAAAGTGTCTTGCTCGGTAAATCCCCCCCAAAATCCAGCAACTTTTTTGGGTGAGAGCAGTCTCAACTCCGTAGTTGCGAAAAACGATCGTTCGTCGTATACTTCGGCTAGCTTTCTTGATCAAGCTAGCTTAATAAAAAATTTAAAACTTCTGGAGGTTTGCAATGAAATGGGAAACACCAAGCTACACTGACTTGCGTTTCGGTTTTGAAGTCACTATGTACATCATGAACCGTTAAAAACAATTAGTTCAGATTAAAAAGGGGTTCTTTGAGAACCCCTTTTTTTTGCCTGAATATGGCTAATACCCTATCATTCAACCAATGCAGTTAAATTCAAGGATAAGACCTCCCTCTCCTGCTGGAGAGGGACGGGGTGAGGAGAATTAAAAAAGATTGTGTCTTGAATCTCCCCCATCCTAACCTTCTCCCTCAAGGGAGAAGGGACAGTCATCCTAATTTAGTTGAGCGATCTTTTTCGTCCAATCATTAAGCAATTCATTATTATCTCAACAAATAACATGAAAATCAGAATCTTAGGCTCGGGTGCAGGCGGCGG
>JAYVGW010000105.1:0-12888 GCA_043771735.1 Methyloglobulus sp. | reverse complement strand
CAACGCGTTCAACGCTGTGAATTGGCAGTTCCGGGATCAAGCCCTGAAATGTTTGAGAAAGCGTTGAAAAGCGGCACAGATTTCATATTTCTTGACCTGGAAGATGCGGTTGCCCCAGACGATAAGCTGCAAGCGCGGAAAAATGTCATCCAGGCCATCAACGATATTGACTGGAAAAGCCACGGCATCACGGTTTCTGTCCGTATCAACGGCTTGGACACTCAGTATATGGTACGTGATGTGGTCGATCTGGTCGAACAGGCTGGCTCTAAAATAGACACTATACTAATCCCTAAAGTGGGGGTTTATGCCGATGTGTATATGGTGGAAGCCATGCTCAACCAATTGGAAATGCAACAGGGCTTGAAAAACAAGATCGGCATCGAAGCCTTGATTGAAACCGCGCTGGGTATGGCGAACGTCGAAGACATCGCACGCAATGGCTCATGTGGCCGTCTTGAAGCCCTGCATTTTGGCGTTGCCGATTATGCCGCCAGCAATCGCGCACGGACTACCAATATCGGCGGACTAAACCCTGATTATCCTGGCGACCAATGGCATTCCGCCATTAGCCGGATGACGGTAGCTTGTCGTGCCTTCGGATTGCGCCCTATTGATGGCCCTTTCGGCGACTTCAAAGATCCCGATGGCTTCAAGGCTGCTGCAAAACGGGCAGCCGCATTGGGCTGTGAAGGCAAATGGGCAATCCATCCATCACAAATAGCGCTGGCTAACGAGGTGTTCACGCCACCCGCTGCTGAAGTCGAAAAAGCCAAACGTATTTTAACAGCGTTGCAGGAAGCCGCCGCACAGGGCAAAGGCGCTGCCGCTTTGGATGGTCGGCTGATTGATGCCGCTTCCGAAAAAATGGCAAACAACGTCGTACGGGCAGCCGAAGCCATCGCTGCAAAAACTAAGTAACCACAGAAACAACAAGGGAGATGCCGTGGATATTCATGAGTATCAAGCAAAAGAATTATTAAGCGGCTACGGCGTTAAAATTGCCGAGGGCGGTTTGGCGTATAGCCCCGAAGATGCCGTGCAACGCGCACGGGATATTGGCGGCCATATCTGGGCGGTGAAGGCGCAAATTCATTCAGGCGCACGCGGCAAAGCTGGCGGCATAAAAATCTGCAAAACCCATGATGAAGTGGCTGAAGCTGCCGAATATTTATTGGGCAAGCGTTTAGTTACCCACCAAACCGGCCCTTCGGGCAAAGTATGCTCCAGGCTTTATGTCGAAGCCGGAACGGAAATCGCGAAAGAATTGTACTTCTGCTTCCTGGTTGACCGTAGCTCAGAACGTATCGTCATGGTCGGCTCTTCCCAAGGCGGCATGGAGATTGAAGAGCTGGCAGTAACAAATCCCGATGCCATCACCAAAATCTACATCGAACCCGCAGTGGGATTGCAGGATTATCAAGCCCGGCAAATGGCGTTTGCGATGGGTTTGGATGCGGAAATCATGAGCCATGCAGTCAAAACCATCCGAGGTTGCTACCGCGCTTTGCGCGAGCTTGATGTCAGTATGTTGGAAATCAATCCGCTGGTCGTGACCGAGCATAACGAGCTGATCGCGCTGGATGCAAAAATGAGCTTTGACGATAACGCGTTGTTCCGGCAACCAAAAATATCCGAATTACGTGACAAAACTCAGGAAGATCCACGGGAAATGGCGGCGGCAGACCGTGGCCTAAGCTATGTGGGGCTGGACGGTGACATCGGCTGCATGATTAACGGCGCGGGATTGGCGATGGCGACGATGGACATGATTAAACTGGCAGGCGGAGAGCCAGCCAACTTTTTGGACGTGGGTGGCGGCGCATCGGCAGAACGCACGGAAAAGGCATTCCGCCTAGTTTTAGCCGATGAAAATGTGAAGGCCATGCTGGTCAATATCTTCGCTGGCATCAACCGCTGTGATTGGATAGCCGAGGGCGTAGTACATGCTGTGCAGAAACTCGACATGAAAATCCCCCTCATCGTCCGCTTATCCGGCACTAACGTGGCAGAAGGCCGCCGCATAATCGCGGAAAGCGGCTTGCCGATCATCACCGCTGACACATTGGCAGAAGCGGCAGAAAAAGCCGTGCAAGCCCGTAATGAAGCCGTTGCCAAGGGAGGATGCTAGTGGCTATTTTAATCAACGAAAACACCCGTATTATCGTCCAGGGTTTTACCGGAAAAATCGGCACTTTCCATGCCGAAGATATGATGAAGTACGGTTCTAAAGTCGTCGGCGGCGTGACACCCGGCAAAGGTGGACAGAAACACTTAGGCTTACCTGTATTTAATACCGTCAAGGAAGCCGTACAGGAAACCCAAGCTGATGCCAGCATCATCTTCGTGCCGCCCGCGTTTGCGGCAGATTCCATCATGGAAGCAGCTGATGCAGGGATTAAATACTGCGTAGCCATTACCGACGGCATCCCGACGCAAGATATGATGACGGTCAAAAATTTCCTGCGTCGTTTCCCCGACGATAAACGCATGATCTTAACTGGCCCCAATTGCGCCGGTACGATTAGCCCAGGTCGCTCTATGCTGGGCATTATGCCCGGACATATCTACATGCAGGGCAATGTCGGCATCGTAGGCCGCTCCGGCACTTTGGGTTATGAAGCCGCAGCGCAAATGAAAGCCTTGGGGATAGGCGTAAGTACCTCAGTTGGCATAGGCGGCGATCCCATTAATGGCAGCGCACATCAGGTCATCCTGGCTAAATTCGAGCAAGATCCAGAAACCAAAGTCATCATGATGATTGGTGAGATTGGCGGCCCACAGGAAGTCGAAGCAGGTATCTATGCCAAAGCCAATATGACTAAGCCGGTCGTCGCTTATATTGCCGGATTGACTGCACCCGAAGGTCGCCGTATGGGCCATGCCGGGGCGATCATTTCATCCGCAAGTGAAGGCGCAGCCGAAAAAGTCGCCATGCTGAAAGATTTGGGCATTATCATCTGCCCTACGCCTGCTGCGATGGGAACGACGATTGCAGAGGTTTTGGCGAAGTTATAGGTTGGCTATCAAATGATGACTGTTTTGATTTCAACGAAAGTTGAGCTGATTTAAGTTGGTTTTTTGGTAGATTAAGGTGTTGTTAACCTATATATCACTAGGCATTACGCTTGCAAACTGACTTCCCAAGATAGAATAAGCCATCCAAATGGCGATAACGATATAGACCAAACGTGGCAACCATTCGGCTAAAGCATCGTCTTGTAGGCTGATGGTTTCTGATTCCAAGCGGGTAAAGTGCAAAATACCGCTGGCGAGCTTGCCGCTTTGTTCGCTGCTGTTCACAATTTGCAACGTGGTGGCATTGATTATTGGCACTTTTGCCAGCGTATCGGTAACACTGGCACCAGTAGCAAGCGCCGATAGCGCAGGGCTAAAATTTTCCCTTAAGCAACTGTTTTTGATAGTCGCAACGGCTTTCGGTAAAGCGGCCGCAAAAGCTATGCCGCTCTCTAACATCATCGCCAGAGTAAAAAAGAACTCATTGAGTTGCCGCTTTATAATCCACTTAGCAACGGCGGGAATTCGCAATTGTAAGCGGTGCCAAGCCGTCTCAGCACCCAAGCTGCTTAAAATTGTAGGTAGCCGGATCAACAACAATATGCCCAACCCTATGGCAATAAGCCGTCCAAGACTCAGTTGTAAATAAGCAAATCCGCTTATTTTCGAGGCGACCAAGTCAGGCAAGGGTTGCACGAATAGTGCGATAATCAGCACCAAAGCGGGAAAAATCAGCCGCGATTTTACTTTTTTAACTCGGTTGCTAAGTCCCGTGTAATAGTTGGCGAGTTGCCCGTAAATTTCCGCCAGTTTGCCGCTAGTTTCGCCAGCCTGAATCAGCGTTTTGTGGGTATCATTAAAAATACCCGCATTAAAACCCGCTTCTGAAATAGGCCGTCCTGCGCTTAATTGTTGCCGCATGGTTAACAGGGGTCTTTTTAGCTTAACTTCTGATGTGATTAAAATATCAAACGCTTGAAAAGCAGGCAATCCTGATGCTTCAAGGCGTTTTAGTTGGCTAAATAACAGTGCCAGTTGTTCGTAGCTTAAGGGGGGATTTGTTTTGGGCATAGAATTATTTTGAAAAATAGCAGAAGCCTCTCACGACAAATAACTGGCGTAAAATATTTGGCAAAACTTCATGCCCTATTTTTTATTCGCGCCTTCAACCAACACCTTCAAAGCCGTCAAACCCTGTTCAAATTGCCCGCCTACCATCTTGTCGCAGTTCATGATTAAGCCCATCAATTTGCCCATGAAGTTGTTGGTTCCGGTCATCGTCCAGGTTACTGAGGTTTGGTCGCCTTCGGGCTTGAAGGTAAATTCCGCAATGTTGGTTGCTTGCATCGGTTTCAGGAATTCCAGCTTGAACTGGATGAAATCGCTAGGGCAGCTTTCAGAGATGGTCATGCTGCCTACGCCGACTTTATTGTTGCCCGACCAACTCATTTTGGCACCAATGCCTTCTGATGGGCCTTCAAATGTACTTTTGGAATTTGGATCAAGTTTTGCCCACGGCGACCACGCATCCCAGTTTTGCAAATTATTGACGCGGGGAAATATGGCTGAGGCGGGAGCGGAAATAGTGCCGGTTCGGGATATACGGAAATCGGCAGGCTGCATGGCTGCATAGCTGCGATTACAAGTAGTGTGATAACAGCCATTACGATCAAGATAAGGATGACATTAAGCATGGGTTGTTCCCTCCTGATAGTGTAACGAACGCTCACTATATACCTCGATACATCGATATTCAATCGGAGAAATCAACATATCATTAACATTTAATTTTGCTCAGAGGGGCGAAGCCAATGATAATATCGGCATTATTAACCTAACTAATGAGAAAGCAATGAGCAATGTATTCAGTTTTACCGGCACGGTCGGGCGCGATGCGGAAGTGCGATATACCCCATCAGGATTGGCGGTATTAAGCGTGACGGTCGCCAACAACATCGGCTTTGGGGACAAACAGCAGACGTTATGGGTACGCGTGGCGTTGTTCGGTAAACGTGCCGAAGGTGGATTGCAAAACTACCTTAAAAAAGGCCAGCAGGTGTTTGTCTCCGGCGAGCTGACCCAAAATGAGTACAAAGCCAATGACGGCAGCATGAAAACCAGCCTGGAACTTAACGCCAATATTATTGATTTGCTTGGGAAAAGAAATGAATCCAGTCAACCCCAGCAAGCGTATCAAGCACCGGACAAACAACCATCGACACCACAAGGCAGCAGCCACGACAACTTTGACGCGCCGTATGACGACGATATTCCGTTTTGATTGCGTTTAGTTGCCGGACGATAAGCTGAGTTTTGAAGTATCCTTTGTCCGTAGAGGCTCTAACAACTTGGCTTCAAGTTCAAAATCAAAGCGGATGCGGCTTGCTACCGCTTTGGCTTCTTTTTTATTTTTGAACGGCCCTGCCACGACCTGGTAAGCATTATTGACCAGCACTTTACGGGCGGGTATCGGTGGCCCCTGGTGGTTGAGCATAGCCGCCAGTTGCTGCGCCTCATTCTCGTTGTTAAATGTTGCGACTAACATTGCCCAATCGTCATCGCTTAATGTTTCGGCGACGGGTTGGCCGTAAAGCTTGCCGGGATGGGCCAACTGCACCGCTTTTTTGGAAAGCTCCGCCACGTCTGGGCTATTCACCAATACCGGTGTCGGTATGCCGTCTGCGCGTTGTATGACGCGATCAACCTTATCCCAATCCACCGTCACTTGGTGTTGTTTGGCGAGCTTACGGAGTTCTTTTGATACCTGTTTTTTCAGGCTTGGTTTGCTTGAAGACCATTTTTCCAAAGGCTCGTTAGCTTCAAGATATAGCATATCTTCATGCCATGCAGTCAGGTAAGGGTCGTGGACGATCCGCACGGGCGTTCCGACCGACGTTTTATTGAACAATACTTCAATATCTTCAGGATACATCTGCACACAACCGTGGCTAATCTGCATACCGATACCAAAAGGTTTGTTGGTGCCGTGGATTAGGTAGCTGCCAATCGCCAAACGCATGGCATAAAGCCCTAAAGGGTTATCCGGGCCGGAACGCACCACACTGGGCAAATGGTGGCCTTTTGCCGCATGTTCGCGGTGTATGGAGGGCGGCACATGCCAATCGGGATTGGGCGTTTTGACTGCGACGCTGGTCATGCCCATCGGCGTATTCCAGCCATCACGGCCTATCCCGACGGGATAGGTATAGACTTTATCGCGCTGTCTTTTGGGATAATAAAACAAGCGCATATTGGCAACATTCAGCACAATGCCTTTACGCGGCGCATCAGGAAGAATGAATTGCAAAGGCAGGAGGACACGGCTGTTTGCCCTTGGAGTCCAGGCTGAAATCCCGGCATTAGCGGCGGTTATGTCGTTATAGCCCAAACCATAATTCCGTGCTATATCGGGCAGAGTATCGTTTTCACGGGTCTCAACGGCCGCCAGCCCACCGATCAGGGCTTGATCGCCGGACAGCTCAAATTCATGCTTATCAATGTCAGATTGTAGTTGGGCACCAGGCGCATCAGCAACGGGGCGGTTACCGTAAGGGAAATACCCATACAAGGTTTGGCAACCGCTCAAGAGGAAGGCAGCCGCAAATAAGCCGATGAATAAACTTAGTTTTTTAACACTCAACATAACGCATTCAATTCTATTGTTAACCAACGGTTTGAGCAAAGAGAGCTATCGAAAATTCCCTGTGTAAGCAATTAAAGCGCATTACACCCATCCTAGCAAGTGTAGTATATTCATGATTAAGGATGGATTAAGTTTTTGGATGTTTCTGAAAACTTTTTGGGGCCGAATTTAATAGAAAAGCCAATGAACAAATGTAAATGGGCGCTGCACAGCGCAAATGAAGAGCATTACCACGACCAAGAATGGGGCGTTCCCGTGCATGATGACCGCCTGCTGTTTGAATTTCTGGTGCTTGAAGGCGCACAGGCTGGCTTAAGCTGGTCTACCATTTTGAATAAGCGCGAAGGTTACCGGAAAGCTTTTGATAATTTTGACGCGGAAAAAGTGGCACGTTATGACGAAAATAAAAACAATCAGTTACTGCTTAATCCAGAAATCATCCGAAACAAACTGAAAATCACAGCCGCCATTACCAATGCCCAGGCTTTTATCAAAGTCCAGGAAGAGTTTGGCAGTTTTGACGGCTACATCTGGCGTTTTGTGGACGGCAAGCCTATCCAAAATAACTGGCGACACCACCATGAACTGCCAGCTTCCACTAACTTATCCGACCTGATGAGCCGGGATTTAAAAAAACGCGGGTTCAAGTTTGTCGGCAGCGTAATCTGCTACGCCCACATGCAGGCAACAGGGATGGTGAATGACCATACGGTGGATTGTTTTAGGTATGGGCAGGTTAAGTTACTGACGGAATAAGCGTTTAGATCCGAAATCGTTGGGTATTCGGGGTTACGAGTTAAACAATTACGGCTTCCATACCAATGCTGAAAATTGCTTGAGTGGGATAGGTTTTTTGCGTTATTTGTTGCTGCTGGCTGTTTCTGCAATAGCTATTCAGCGTTCTAATAATCGATTTACCGACTGCCTCGGCAAGGTTAACGGGGACGGCATTGCCAATTTGGGCATATTGGGAGGTCAGAGGGCCAGCAAATTCCCAATCATCAGTAAAAGTTTGGATTCTGGCATATTCCCTAACGGTAAAGGGTCTGGTTTCTTCGGGATGGCATCGTTCTGTTTGCTTCTGGGCAGGAGCGCAGGTGAGGGTCAAGCAAGGCTCATCCCAGGAGATTCTTCTCGCCATTCCTGTTTTGCCGCCACTTAAATGAAACGAGCCTTTCATATAAGTTTTTTGCAGGTCTATTGGCAAATCTCGCCAATAGCCTCCTGGCGGGATCAACTCCATGATTTCGCGCTTATTTTTTGGATATGCCTGACCAGATGATGTAGACACATCGGTTGGGTATAGCCTGCCTTTTTTCAATGCGTCCCGAACCGTAAATATCTCGTTACTCTCAAGCGGCCATTCAAATTTAAGCCCGGCATCCTTTCTCAAGCCAACTAAAAGCACTCTTTCCCGTTTTTGCGGGACGCGATAAAAGAGTGCTTTTAATAAGCGCGGAGTAATTACGTCATAGCCAAGTTCATCGAGAACAGAAATCATGCCCTCAATGGTTTTGCCGTTTTCATGCTGGAGTAGGCCCCGTACATTTTCTCCCACACAGATGAGTGGCTGGGTTTCCTTGACTGCCCTAGCAAATTCAAAAAATAATGTTCCTCTAGCATCTTCAAAGCCCAGTCGTTTTCCAGCAAAGGAAAATGCTTGGCAAGGGAAGCCACCAGTTATAACGTCAACGTTGCCTTGGTAGGGTTTGAAATCAATGTTAGCAACATCGCCTTCAATCACATTCCATTCAGGCCTATTTTTTCTTAAAGTTTCGCAAGCATTTTTATCAATTTCAGACAGAAGTATATTGGACAAGCCGGCCTTCTCTAATCCAAGCGCTAGCCCACCTGCTCCGGCAAACAATTCTATGGACGTGTATCGCTTTAAGGGAGGTTCGTCCTTATGTTTAATTTGTTCTTTAAACATAAACCCAATTTTTTCAAATTGTTCTAAATCTTTTGATTTATAAACACGGTAATTATTGATTGGATGCCTTACTGGGTTAAGCTTACCTGACTTATCCCAACGTCTGAGGGTTTCTTTGGTAGTCCCGAGCATATCCGCAACTTCAGATAATGAGTAAAAATCCTTCATTGATAACCCTGTGTAATGTTGTTGTTATGGTTATTTTATATGAGTGTCTAATGTTATGTTGGGCTATTTTCATGCCAAACTTATCTCATAATAAATGAAGCAGGGCAATGCCATGAATGAGCAAGAACAAAAAGAGATATTGGAAAAAGTAAAAACTTGGTTCAGGGAAGTTATTATCCCTAATCACATCAAGAACACACTAAAATTAGCCAATCCGAGTGAGTTTGATATTAATCCTTTCTTAGTCCCGTATATAGCCGCGTTTTTGACAGGAGAACTCACGCCAGAATCAGTAGCCAAGGCTCTGCTTTATCCCAGAATATTGGGTTCTTCGATTACAACCTCCTTCGGGCAAAACATGCAGCCTTTCATTTCTGGGGTGTTGGATTCTTATGGTTCGCTAGTGCCTGGGATCGATATTGAGTTTGTTGATGCCCTTGATGGCAGAAAGAAATACTGTCAAGCAAAGCTCGGCCCTAACACCATCAACAAGGATGATGTTGAAACAATCCATAATCATTTTAGGCAAGCCAAAAATTTGGGGAGGACGAATAATTTACCCGTACAACAACATGACCTTGTTGTTGGAATTTTGTATGGTGAGCCTGGGCAAGAGAGCAATCACTATAAAAACCTGAGGGATAAACACGATTATGCCTTACACATCGGCAAGGATTTTTGGCATCGGCTAACGGGTGATGAGAGTTTTTACTCAGAATTATCAAAAGCTATCGCTGAAGTTGCAATGGAAGCAAAAGGGGTGGAATTAATTGAGGAAGTTGTAAATACTCTTGCCCAAAAGGATGAGATTAAGAAATTAGCAGGAGAGTAGCAATTAACCTCGATCTAGCTTGCAGAATCGAGGGTTTCAGGGCTTCGATATTCCTCGATTCCGTTACACTCCATCGAAGCTACCTTTTGAATCGTTCCCACGCTCCCGCGTGGGAACGATGCTGTATTGTTGACCGACCAACAAATCAAAAATCACTCCTCAATACCCAGCTCTTTTACCTTACGGGTCAACGTATTCCTGCCATAGCCCAGCAATAACGCGGCTTCGTGCCGCCGCCCTCGGGTAAAGTCCAAGGCGGCCTTGATCAATATGCTTTCCACGATGGGGATGGTTTGTTTGGCGACATCGCTGTGGCTGGACGCGCCGGATTGGGCGCGTTTGATAAGTTGTTGGTTTATCCAGTTCCTGAGCGAGGATTCCCAATCGGTTACGGCTCCCTCAGTGTCCAAAGTTGTATTGAGCAATTCAGGCGGCAGGTCATGCAAATGTATTTCCCGGCCTGAGGCCATCACGGTCAGCCAGCGGCAACTGTTCTCTAGCTGCCTGACATTGCCTGGCCATTCCAGCGTGCTCAAAAAGCCTTCCGCTTCCGGCATCAGCAGCTTGACCTCCGCGTTAAGCTCCTGTGCCGCTTGCGTCAAGAAATGGCGCAACAATAAGGGGATGTCTTGTTTGCGCTCCCGCAACGGTGGGATATGGATGCGGATGACGTTTAAACGGTGAAACAAATCTTCCCGAAAACGGCCTTGTTCCACCAATATTTCAAGATGCTGGTGGGTGGCGGCAATAATACGCACATCGACTTTTACCGCTGAATGGCCGCCGACGGGATAAAATTCCCCGTCGGAAAGCACCCTGAGCAAGCGCGTTTGTAGCTCCGCTGGCATATCGCCGATCTCGTCAAGGAATAGTGTGCCGCCGTTGGCTTGTTCAAAACGGCCAGACCGGCGGGCCTGTGCGCCCGTAAAAGAGCCTTTCTCGTGGCCAAACAGCTCGGACTCCATTAAGTCTTTTGGGATTGCAGCCATATTGAGTGCAATAAAGGTTTTGTTGGCCCTTGGGCTGTGCCGATGTAGCGCTTTGGCAACAAGTTCCTTACCCGTGCCGGATTCACCGTTGATAAGTACGGTGATATGGGACCGTGCCAGCCGCCCGATGGCGCGGAACACTTCCTGCATGGCCGGTGCTGCACCGATAATTTCAGGCGTAGCGGCAATCGTGGCAGGTTCTTTTTGCTCGTCCAGCTTATGCCGGCGGCCATGCTGAACGGCCCTATGGGCAAGGTCAACAACCTCTTTAATATCGAAGGGTTTCGGCAGGTATTCAAACGCGCCGCCATGGAATGCCGAAACTGCGCTTTCCAGGTCAGAATGCGCGGTCATGACAATTACCGGCAACTCAGGGTGGCTGATTTGGATTTTATCCAGTAGTTGCAAACCATCCATGCCCGGCATTCGTATGTCGGTAATCAAGGCATCTGGCGTGGCTGTTTGTAACGCACCTAACAAGTCCATGGCCGCAGAAAAGCTTCGTGTGCTAATTTCAGCCTTTTGTAGTGCTTTTTCAACTACCCATCGGATAGACTTGTCGTCGTCAATAATCCAGACTGTTTCAGGCTTGTTCATTGCCAATTCTCCTTGCGCTTAAATCGGTAAAATGATCGAAAAAACCGTGCTGCCGGGTTCGCTGTGGCATTCAATCAAACCATTATGTTGATTGATTAGGGATTGGGCGATAGACAACCCCAAGCCCGTACCTTCAGCACGGCCCGTAATCATCGGGTAAAATATTCGTTCCATAATATCGGGATCAATGCCGGAACCATTGTCGATAATGTCCACTTTTACCGTCAATTTATGGTGCTTACGGCCAATGGGCTGGTTTCTTTGGATTCGGGTCTTTAAAATAATGGTGCCGCTGCCATCCAGTGCCTGCACAGCATTTTTGACGATATTTAAGACCGCCTGGATCAAGAGGTCGCGGTCTGCCCGGATATCGGGAATACTGGGGTCATAATCGCAAACCAGGCTTAGGCCGCCAGTCGATTCTGCTTCCACGAGTTGCCGGACACGTTCCAGCACCTCATGGACATTGATGACCTGGAAATCAGGCGGCTTATTCGGCCCCAACAACTTGTCCATCAGGCCTTGGAGCCGGTCAGATTCGGCAATGATGATCTGGGTATATTCTTTCAATTCTGGGTCTGCCAACTCCATATTTAACAACTGCGCCGCGCCGCGCAACCCGCCCAGGGGGTTTTTTATCTCATGCGCGAGACCCCTCACCAGTAATCTGGCGGTATTTTGTTGGCTAAGTAGCTGTTCTTCCTTAGAGATACGCAAATGATTGTCCACCCGTTGCAACTCCACCAGAATTTCGTTAACCCGGTCATCGACCAGCAGGGGCGTAGCACACAAATTAACAGTAAAGCTTTGCCCCATACGGTCCAGGATAAGCTCCCTGTCAACCAAAGGCTCGGCCATCGTCAGGCATTGGTGTAAATTGATCAACAGCGCCTGATCAGAAAATTTGAATAAGTCCATCGCACTAACGCCGACCAGATGACGGACGCTGTCTGCAAGCAGGATTTCCCCTGCCGTATTCACGTAAATAAGTTTTAAGTCGCTGTTGAATAATAAGGTGGCAGTATTAAGGTGATCCAGTATCCGTTTAAACATCATTTTTTAGTTAAAGGCCTTGTATGGGGTGGCTACTCAAGCTATATGTTTTGCTGTTCCTAAAAAGAAAGCAATTTACAGACCAAGTTTTTAGAAAGGCCATATGCATGGCGACGAGGAATGTGTTTTTGTAACTTGCTGATTTAAAAAAGTATTAGCATTAACTAATCATAGCGCTTTGGCATTGAGAATAGGAGGCAAATACTAGACCATAGTTTTGCACCATTATAGTGCGATTTTGGAGGGAGGGTATATTTTAAATTTATTTGGACACTCGCCAGGCTTAACGCCAATAAACCCTGACTTAGAGAGCTTTTAACTGAACCTACGCATTGCACAGGTTGTTTTAATGGCAAGGTAACTGCCCAGCGATGAACGCACTTTTGGTGCGTCTGCGCCAAGACAGTGCTTGGAGATCAAAAAACTTCTTATTGCTTCGGCGTTGTTGTGAAGTTTTAACTTCCGTTCAACTTGAATCCATGGGAATCTCTAATGATCCCCTCTCCCATTGGGAGAGGGCTAGGGTGAGGGGTTTAACTGATTGATCTTAAATCCCTCATCCCAACCTTCTCGGCAACTGCTGAAGTACAGGACGTACTGAATGCAGCAAACGCAGGAGCAGTTTGTCGTCCTGCGTCGCCTAAAGCGCCTACTGTTG
>JAYVGW010000104.1:0-8831 GCA_043771735.1 Methyloglobulus sp. | reverse complement strand
TGATAGGGACTCATGAATGCCTCTTGTATTAGATAAGAGGCATTAGTCTGCCTTGATTTCAAAGGCTTGGGTAGGTGTGCTTGAATTGACGATTACGATCAAGTGGAAGACGAACTCATGACCTCCTACCAGGAGGAAATTGACGCGGGAAGCCGAGGCTGATGGCAAAACCGCGCAAGCAATTCGACCCCAAAGTAACCCTTCCTGACAAAACTGGTTTTGTTGGAGCAACGGAATGGGATCTTACCGTACCCCAAAATACCGTTATTAAAGTCGTTCACAACTTTGATTTCTCGCCTTGGAACCACAGAGGAATTGACGAAATCGTGTCGGCCTGCCAGCAGCAAATAGCGCACTTGGCGACTACCCGTGATGGGAACTATTCCAAACAAACGCTTAAGTCTTCCTGCTCTAACGGCATCAATCACTTTTTGGATTTTCTATTGGTACTTCAAGCGACTACTGGGCAACAGTTGTCATTAAAAGACATAGATAAAAACATACTCGAACTGTTTATCCACTACCTTTCGCAAAGCGATGTCAAAGAAACCACCCAAAATAATCGCTACTTGCATTCAAAGCTTGTTTTAAAAGCGTTAGGGCAGCGGGGATTATTAAAACGCCCCGACATTTTTCCTAAGAACCCGCACCCTAATTCGCAAAGAAAATATAAAAAAGCCGCCGCCTTTTCTGCCGGCGAAAGGAATGCGCTTTCTCAGGCATTACGCAAAGAAATCAATGATGTGCTGTTTTGCGACAAGCCACCAGAATTAACAGGTTATCATCTGACCTGCTGCTTATTAGCCGTGGCCTTAAGGACTGGCCGCAACACCACACCACTGCTCAACATGGAGGTCGATTGTCTGCGCGACCATCCCTTGAAAGAAAATCGAAAATTGCTCGTTGTTTTTAAGAAAAGGGGCAACAGAACTCACACCTTCGCTCTTAGGGAAACACAGAACTTAGAAACAATAACAACTGTTCTGCCGGATGTTGTAACGATTATAGAACGGGTAATTAAGCTTACCGGACACCAGCGACTTGTTTCTCATGGAAAAAATTACGAAAAAAGTGTTTAGTTATACCCCTCAAAAAGCAGGCATGAATTGGGCAAGATCATCTCGCTTAATGACTTAACAATTTTTCATAATATTCAGCGGCTGGTTGAAAAGCATAGGTTGCGGGACTCCGACGGCAACCCTCTACAGGTCAACGTCTCCAGGCTGCGAGCAACTTTCATCAACCGGCTGTGGGTGCTGTCAGGCAACGACCCCGTCATCACCGCTAGGCTAGGCGGTCATACTTTGAAGGTTTCAAACGACCATTACCTGCAAGCAACCCCTGAAATGCAGCGCCACCACAGGTTCATGGGCGACGTGTTGGTTCAGGAACTGTTGGAAGGATCGCTGGGAAAACCCCCTGACAACACGCCTGTCGGCAAATGCCGAGACCCCTGAACGGCGACAGTTCGCCCAAAAACGCTGAGCCGTGTACCGACTTCCTAAGCTGCTTCCGCTGCCGTTCGTGCGTGATTTCTGGTGATGACCTATACCGTTTATTCAGCTTTTACTGGCTCATCGTCAAGGAACGCAACGAAATCGGTGCGCGGCATTGGGGCAAGGTATACGCCCATATCATCCGCATCATTGACCGTCAGATTGCGCCCAAATTCCCTATAGGCGAGGTGGAATCGGCAAAGGTCAAGGCAAAAATTAATCCGCACCCGTTCTGGCGCAGCCGAGAGTTGTTGGAGGTGTCGGTATGAATCCGTCATTTGTCAGTACAGGCGAATTGTTGGCAAGGCCTGCCGCCATTACTGGGGAATCAGAAGCTACGAACCATTGGGTGGTCAGTGCGATCAAACAACAAGATGGGCAGTATATAGTGGTTTCGCGCTATGGCGACGCACAATGGCAATTGATAGGCGGGGCGACGAATACCAACCGAAAAATTATCGATTTTACGACGCTACCCGAATGCTTCCAAGCCGATGCCAAAGGCATGTTTTACCGCCTTATCCTCAAGGGGCGTGAAGGGAGGGGGAAACCGATGGCTGGCACTGTTGTTATTACATTTAATGGTGTTGGGCATTTCTTAAAGTGGCTTTCGGGAAAACGAGTCACTACGCTTTCCGGCATAACACCTTTGCATTGCATTAATTATGTCCACCACTGTAAAAAATACAAGAAAGCAAACGGGCAAGGTCTTGGGGTCGGTGCCCTCAATCTCCGCTATTTCGCGGTCGAAGCCATATATGAGTTGAGCCAATACACCAACACCCCCATGCAAGGGCATCCCTGGCCGGAATCATCGGCATGGCTGTTGTCGGGTTCAAACAAAGAACCAAAATTGGGCAAGACCCAATGTATCCCTGACGACATGTTAGCCATATTGTTCCAAAAGGCTTGGGAACTGATCGATTCTGCCGAGTATTTGCTTAACCTCCGGGACAATAAAGACCGGTTAATAGAATTGGGCTGGATGGAAGGCTTTGCAAAACTCAATAAACGCTTGCATGATTTGCGTTCGGCTTGCTATATAGTGCTGGCTATCACGTCAGGCTGCCGCAACCATGAACTTGCGTATATCAAAAACGACCCGGAAAATCCTGATCCAGGCCAACGCCACCCTTGGTATTCCACGCAGGACGATGAGGGTATCCGTTACTGGTGGCTGCGCAGCCGTTCGGACAAGACCCATATCGGCGACACCGAATGGATGATTCCAGAGAAAGCGGTAGAAGCATTGAAGGTCATGGAACGCTGGGCTACCCCATACCAACGGCAAATCGAAGATGAAATCAAAGACAGGGAAGCAAATAATCCGCATGACCCACAGATTATAGAAGCCATTCGCCATCGCCATGTCTTGTTTTTGGGGAGAGCCAAGAAACTCGGGTTGGTACGTACACTATCCAATAAAACGTGGAACATAGCATTGCGGAACTTCGCCCAACGCTGCGGCTTGGACATCAAGCTCACAAGCCACCAGTTCCGCAAGACCTTTGCGGTCTATACTGCCAAAAGTCCCTACGGTGACCTATTGTATTTGCGCGACCACTTCAAGCATTGGTCGCTGGATATGACGACGCTCTATGCCCTGAATGAGCATCAGGATTTCGACCTCTATGGTGAAGTGTTGGCAGCGAAGGAAGATATCAAAATAGGCATCGTCGAGCATTGGCTAGATCAGGAAACCCTGCTGACAGGCGGTGCCGCCAACAAAATTAAGCAATACCGCGAAAGCATCCCAGAACTCAAAGTGTTTGAAACCCGAAAGCAAATGGCCGAAGCCATCAGTGAGCAAGTGCATATCCGCGCTACCGCGCATGTCTGGTGCATCAATGACACTGCGGGTTGTAAGAGCCAAGGCCTAATTGGCAGGACAAATTGCGTGGACTGTGAAAACAGCGTCATCGACGATACCAAAAAAATGGTATGGCAAGGCATTTACCAGCAACAGATTGAGTTATTGGAAATCGACGACATCGGGCAAGCCGCCAAGGCGCGGGTACTCCGCGACGTGGAAAAAGTTGCCAGAGTTTTGACCGACCTTGGCATGGAAACCAACCATAAGGTATCGCCATGACTTCTACAAAAGGGGAACATACCTTAAAGTCCCTGGAACTGGCACTCCACCGGATAACGGTTGGGAGACCAAAAAACGTCGAGCTTGGGCGCAAGCTCTCCATTGCCGCCGTCGCCGACGAAGCGGGCGTATCCGCGGCGACCATCCACAACCGCTATCCCGAAATCGCAGAGAAAGTCCGGCAACTGCTCAACAAGGAAGACCGCAGGTTAAAAGAAGCTAAAATCCAGGAACTCCAGGCCGTGAAGGTAAAACGGAAAGAATTGAATGATGAAAACCGTGTGCTGCGGCAAAAAATCGCAGAATTGGTTTCCAGGAACGCTACCCTTGAAGCTGAACTGGATCATTTGCGGGCGATTGTCGAAGGCGGTAACGTCAGTATGCTCAAGGCCAAGTCATCTGGATGACGGTGGTTTTAGGGGTTGACTGTCGTAATCCGGCCACTATGTATATCTATTCATAGTGGCCGAAAACGGATGGTGAGGGCGAAAATTGTTGCTGCCTCACCCAGCAAAAAATCGCAAAATTAGTTACATACAATAATACTTGTTATTACAATAGCTTAGCTATTTGTAACTGTTACACCCTTTTCTTATGGATAAGCCCTTTTCCATTAATTATTTATTCCATTAAGCCCTTCGCTTTCGACCCTTTTCTTTTTATGAAGATCGAAAACTCCCCATAAGACTCTAATGTCAAGAAGTATGGAAAGTGCTATCTGTGGTTGTCGTCCAAACCGGTAAGCCGTACTGTTGATCAAACCACAAGTATGCCGAGCGTGATCAAAATAACAAGCATCCAGAACTTTTTCTAAGGCTTATCAAAATAGTCTCACAAAGGTTTTAAACTATTGGTGTTAGAAACCACCTACCTTGTGAGGCTTTCTTTGCCTAAGGCGGTTTAATCAAAGCCAGCCCAAACGCCTATAAATATTAGACAAAGCTATTGATAAATCGCGTACTTGTTTAGATTCTTCAATATGCACTCGGGAGTTTCTATTAAAGGAGCTAATTGGAAGGCTCCATCCTTTTAAGTTACTCATTTTCTGGTTAAAGATAGGTACTATGCCATCGCCCCTTAATTCCGCACGAGACCGACCGTTTAACACGAAATTTAAGCCATTATTTGATGGCCTGATAACTTCGTTAAATATGTTGTAACCACAACCACTTTCTCGATTGGTGAGACTTTTACCCAGGCAACCAAAATTGATTCTATCATAGGTTATTTCGGTAAATAGGATGTTTGGTAAGTTCACAATAGTGTTGTTTAATTCCCTGATCTGTGGGGAATTATCAGATAAAAAATTAATGCCAGGAGCCCTTAAGTCAATATCACCAACCTTTTTAAGGACATTTTTAGTAAAACGCCAATCTCGGGCACAGTTACTGAAATTAAATATCGAGTCATAGGATGATTCTGGCAGACAATTTTGACTCATATAGTTATAGTATCGCCCCAATGGCGTTCCTGAATGAGGAGTGCCGGTAGTAATTAAACCGACCACATTTTGTCTATTTGTAAGATTACTTTGCAAAAAAGCCCGAGCAGCAATTCCGCCACTGCTGTGGCCTAGAAATACAATCTGGGTGTTATCACCCAATCTCCTTTTGATGCGGGAGATTGCGGTGTCTATTTCTGTGCCCAAAGTTTCAAAAGTCGAATAACTGCCCGCACACCCCCCTGATTTAGAGCAGTTGGCATTATCCAACCCCTTTGGTGCAGTGCTAATTCGATCCAATCGACCAAAATTAAAACGCATACAGTAGATGCCCTCACTATTTGGTCTCAATTTTTGTTTGAAAAATCTAGCATTACCGGTATTGCCGCACCTGCGATCAAAACCAGCACGGTTATCAACCAGCTTGTTCCAAGTCGTTAAATTGGAAGACAATCCATGCAACAGTAAAACTACTTTTGGTTGCTTGACGGCTGCATTGGCCGCACCAGCCCAACTAAAAACGGATATTATCACCAACACACAAACGAAAAAGGATTGAAAAAGATAGCGCAAACGTTTTAATAAGTTCATCGAAATATTCCTAATGGCACAAAAAAATTAAAATTATTAACGGGTAGAATTTATAAAGGACATCAGCCAGAATACAACTGAAAGATCCTGATCTCAGTTTAAGGTAACAAATTAATCATTGCGTTTCTGTACGGTATCAGACATATGACCCGCTAAACTAGGGCTTTTTCAAGTAAGCCAATTTTGTTTCTGTTGGCATTCCACCCATTTTTCCAGAATTTTTGCATATCCCAGCAGCCTAACCACAAAAGGAGGTAATAACGACAACTCCTAAGCACAGCTGTTCGGACTGATCAATGTACGGAACAAAAGACTTGTTTTGTATTTAGCGCGATAATGATGGCGTCAAGCCCAATTAAGGTTCTAGTAATAACCATGAATATCATCAGCAGTTGGACGTGGAAAGGTTTGGGCGATGCGCTTTTTAGTCCCAAAGCGAGCAGCATAGAATCTAAAATACACGAAGTTAAGCAACACTTACCGATTCCTGTTTTTTGGTTACTGGGCAAAACGCAAGCGGGTAAAACATCACTCATCCGAGCATTAACCGGTAGTGATGCGGCGGAAATCGGCAATGGTTTTCAGCCTTGCACAAAAAGATCGCGCTTTTATGACTTTCCATCGACCAGCCATCCGATGCTGCGTTTTCTGGATACGCGTGGCTTGGGCGAAACGGCTTACAATCCTGGCGAAGACTTGGCCTGGTGCGCCAATCAAGCGCATTTATTAGTGGTGGTGGTGCGGGCTTTGGACATGAATCAAGCGGAAGTGGTTGGTACCGTGTTGAGCATTCACAAGCGGCACCCAGACTGGCCCATTATTGTGGTACAAACCGCCTTGCACGAAGGTTACGCCAGCAATGCCGAACATATTCAACCGTACCCTTACCAACAAACTCCCTTTCCCCAGCAAGTGCCTCATGCGCTAGCACAAGTTTTATTGCATCAACGCGATTGGTTTAAGTCAGTACCTGTGCATTTTGTGCCGGTTGATTTCACCTTGCCCGAAGATGGATTTGAACCAGTCGATTACGGGCTGAATGCCTTATGGGACACCGTTGAAAGCGTGCTGCCGGCGGGTGTGATCAGCTTATTACGGGGTACTGAGCACCATAAAGCATTGCTGGATTTTCATGCCAGGCAAGCCCATCCACATCTTATTGGCTACGCGCTACTTAATGTGGGGATGGGCGCAATTCCCCTGGCAGGTCTGCCATTAGTGCTGGCTGTGCAAGCTAAACTGTTTCATAGTATTGCTTCAATTTATGGCCTGGAGTTGACCCGCAGACTTTATGCCGAATTTACCAGCCTCGTAGGTGTCAGTGTTGGTATAGGATTATTAGGACGGGAATTGCTGAAATTTGTCCCTGTATACGGTTCGGCGGTAGCAGGCGTTTATTCGGGGGCGATGACTTATGCACTGGGCAAAGCATTTTGCGTGTATTTGTATGGCGTTAAACGAGGTGCTTTACCAAACCATGAGACGTTAAAACACGCTTACGATGAAGCTTTCACCCATGCGCGTCAATTTCTCAAAAATAAGGAAACCTAGCCGATGCCTATGCCATTATCGCGCTTTGGAATGATCATGGCTGTGGTGTTTTTATTGCCTTGGCTGGCGTTAATCGGCTTGGGTGGTTACTGGCTATGGCAACAGGGTTGGATTTATCAGGGGCTGGGCATCTTATCGGCTAATGTTGCGCTGGTCTATGGCTTGCTGCACTGGCGTAGCCATACGGCCAAGCCGGTGTTTGTAGAACCTTTTTCAATTCAACCCAATCCAAACTGGCCGGATAAAGCCCAACTGGCTTGGGCAGAACTTAAGCCATTGACTGAACGCTGGCAGTCAGAAACGAATTTCTTAACGGATTCAAGCAAAGCCTTGAAACTGACGAATGAAGTATTAATGCTGGTTGCACGACACTTCAATGCCGATTCTAAATACCCCGTGTTAGAGTTTCCGCTGCCGTATTTGCTCAAGCTGATTGTGTTGGTCTGTGAGGATATTCAACACGAGGTATTGGACAAAATTCCGGGCAGTCATGCGGTGAGAGTCGGCGATTTATTACGCGCCAAACAAGCTGTTGATACCTTAAATAATCTTAAATCGATTTTCAATGTCGGCAATTGGCTCTTTAACTGGTCAGGCGCAGCGCTCGCTAAAGCACGCACTTCATTATTCAGCAAAGGCATGAATACCGTTACTAATGAAATATCACAACGTTTGATTAGCGCCTATATTAACAAGCTCGGTTATTACGCTATTCAACTCTACAGCGGTCAAATAACGCTAGATGATATTGTCCCGACTGACCGATTAACCGCTGCTTCAAAAGCAGATATTGCGAAAAGTGCAGCGCAATCTATAGAGCCACTCCGGCTACTTATTTTAGGTCAAGTTAGCAGCGGCAAATCCAGCTTAATTAACGCCTTGTTTGGCGAGATAAAAAGCGCAGAAGGATTATTGCCGACTACCGCAGAAATCACCCCTTACCTGCTCGAACGCGATGGCTTGCAACAAGCCATCATACTGGATAGCGCCGGTTATGGCGGCTTATTGCTCAGCCAAGCGCCCGCAGCCTTGAAGCAGGGGTGGGCCAAAGTTGATGTGATTTTAATGGTTTGTAATGCCGCGCAAGCCGCCCGACAAGTCGATGCCCAACAACTGAATGCCATACGCCATTATTTTCAAGAAGAATGTCCAAATCGAACTTTGCCAGTCATAATCGCGGTGGCTACGCATTGTGACCGCTTACGGCCAGTGCGTGAATGGCAGCCCCCTTACAATATCCAACAACCGGACAACGTTAAAGCACACAATATACGGCAGGCTTGTGATGCCATTGCCCAAGAGTTGAGCTTACCACTAGACTGCATCGTCCCCGTTTGCCTTGCCGCTGAAAAACCGGCTTACAATATTGATGACGGTTTAATGCCACTGATTCACGAACATCTTAACGCTGCACAACGGGTGCGTTATTTGCGCTGTTTACGTCAGCACCAAGCAGAAAGCTACTGGCAGCAATGGCGAAAGCAGGCCTTACAAGCGGGGCAGCTTATTTTTAAAATTTAAGCAAAGAACAATACGATCTGTAAATTAGCTTCCAATAATTGACAAAACAGGAAGTAGCTCCAATTGCTTTTGTAAAATTATATGTCGAAGTTATTTGTTGTTATGGAATGGGGGGTCAATTCTGAAAAATAAAGATACA
>JAYVGW010000103.1:0-3717 GCA_043771735.1 Methyloglobulus sp. | reverse complement strand
CGGCATTTTTCCTACGGCATGGGTCGCACAGGATAAGCACGGATCATAGGCTCTAATCGCCACTTCCAGATTATTCAACAAGGGCTCGGTCAGTTCCCGGCCTGATAAATACTCAGCAGCCACTTGCCGCACCGATTCATTCATCGCCATGTTATTGCTGGTCGTCGAGACGATTAAATTGGCTTTGGTGACGATGTCGTTTTCATCGACCTGATAATGATGGAATAACGTTCCGCGCGGCGCTTCAATGACGCCCACGCCTTCATAACGCTTTTCGCCTTGTGCGATTAAATCATGCCCCAGGATGTCGGGATCATTGAGCAAGCCTTTAATACTTTCGGCGCAATGCAAGGCTTCAATCATACGCGCCCAATGAAATGCCAGCGTACTATGTACCATGGCTTCCTTACTGTGTGCTTTAAATTCCACCCGTGCTGCTTCCGCTAACGGCGTGTTAATGGTGTCGCAGTTATTCACCCTAGCCAATGGCCCGACACGATACCAGCCTTTTTCCATGCCTAGCGACAACAGATAAGGAAATTTATTGTAGGTCCATGAGCGAACTTCTTCATGGATATAATCGTTGTATTTGCAATAATCGACATGATCCATAATTGTTTCGCCTTTATCATTTTTGGCGCGTATGCCGCCATGATAAAGCTCCAATGCGCCATCGGGCTTGGTTAATCCCAGATAATTGGAGCGTATGGTAGCGAAATCATCGTAATAGGGCAGATTGGAGCAATGCACTTTCTTTATCAGCGCAACCGAACCTGCCGCCCAGCTTATCATCTGGTCACTATCTTCCAGCAGATAGTCGCGTTCGGCTTTGGTCAGCGATTTATTCATGCCGCCGGCAATCGCTCCGGTACCGTGAATGCGCTTGCCGGAAATCATATGAATCACTTCCTGTCCGTATTTGCGCAGTTTTACGCCTTGTAGACCAAGATCCGGAAATTCACCTAGCACGGCAATAATAGAACGCTTAGCTATATCACTTTCAAAACCAAACAATAAATCAGGGCTGGATAAATGAAAGAAATGCAGGGCGTGGGATTGCAGCACTTGGCCAAAATGCAGGAGACGTCTTAATTTGTCCGCTGAAACGGGTAAGTTTTCAGGATCAATACCGACCAGTTGATCTATGGCTTTAGCAGCGGCTAAATGATGGCTCACCGGACAAATGCCGCATAGACGCTGCACTAATACCGGTAACTCCCAATACGGTCGGCCTTGAATAAAGCGCTCAAAGCCCCGAAATTCAACAATATGCAGCCTGGCTTGCTGGACTTTATTGTTTTCATCCAGCAATAAAGTGACTTTGCCGTGTCCTTCGACGCGAGAGACTGGATCAACGACGACGCGTTTCAAGTTTTCTCTGTTTTCTGCTGTTTCTAAATGTTCGTACATAATAATTCCCGTATTTGTAGGTTGGGTTAGCGATAGCGTAACCCGACATTTGCTGCTTCGACGTGTGTGTTGGGTTACGCTATCGCTAACCCAACCTACGCAACATATTGAAGTCGCTCAATCGTAATGAACCAGCTCATACGGCAACGATGGCTCACGCCCTTCAATTAAATCGGTCAGAAATTTCCAGAATACATCTGCCGACGGCGGGCAGCCCGGTAAAAAATAATCTATTTTAACTACTTCATGAATCGGGCGTACCTGATCCAATAATAAGGGTAACTCGGGATCACTTGGAATCTGTGGATTTTCGACACCGATCCCATCGAGATAAGCTTCCGCCAGACATTCTTCCAGTGGAATAAAATTACGTAACGCAGGTAAGCCGCCATTAATGGCGCAAGCGCCTACCGCGACCAGGATTTTGCAGTTTTTGCGGAACTCGCGCAAAACATGCACATTTTCCGAATTACAAACACCACCTTCAATTAGACCTATGTCGCACCTGTTGCAATGTTCTATATCAGTAAACGGCGACCGGTCAAATTCAACGACTTCCGCCAACTGCAACATGCGCTCATCAATATCGAGAAATGACATGTGACAACCAAAGCAACCTGCCAGCGATGTGGTTGCTATTCTAATTTTACTCGCCATGCTGAGGATGCTCCGTTTCGACTGCCAGGGATGGCGACCGCGACTGCTCCCGGCAGTCGTCGGCATTTCCTCCATCCATGGAGGTTAGAAGTGTCGCAATCGGTCGGGAACCGGATGCGACCAAACTCACTTGATCGATTTGTTTATGATCGTAAATACGTTCACCAATCGGCACCTGATAGCCGGTACGTTTAATTAAAATCGCCCCCGTTGGACACACTGCACAGGCCTGATCCGTCGCATCTAAATCGGTATCTTTTAACAGCCCGCTTTCAGCATTAACAATCAGGCGTTTATTAATGCCGCGCCCACTGATAGCAAACACGTCTTTACCGTCTTTTTGCTGACTGGCGCGAATGCACAACGTACAAAAAATACAGCGGTTATGATCAATCATTACATCAGAATGCGACGCATCGACCGCCCGTTTAGCATAAAAATGCGGGAAATGGTTATCGAGCATATTCAAATGATAGGCAACTGCCTGCAATTGGCAGTTACCGCTTTTTTCGCAGCCGGGGCACAAATGATTGCCTTCGACAAACAGCATTTGGGTGATAAGCCGCCGATCATCATGCAAATCTTTAGTGTTGTTCATTACATCCTGACCTTTCATTGCCGGAAAGGTGCAGGCAGAACACACACGACCATTCACTTTTACATTACACAGTTTGCAACTGCCATGCGGGGTAAAGTCTGGATGGTGGCATAAGTGCGGAATATAGACGCCTGCCGCAGTCGCGGCTTCCATAATGGTTTGCCCTGCTTCAAAAGGGATGGATTTGCCGTCGATAGTAATGGTGTTACTCATGGTCTTCTCCGACTTGCGCTAAATGCGCTCCGGCGTCATTGCGATTCGCCATGCGCCGCGCTGTCTCCAGCGCACCATCCAAATCAAACCCCGGTTCATAACTAATTTCTTTCAATTTGCTTTGATACACCTCGGGATAGCGTTCCAACGTTGTTAACACGGGATTCGCAGCCGTCTGCCCCAGGCCGCAGTGGCTATGGTTTTTAATTATCTGACACAATTCTTCCAGCGCCACCACATCACCCGCCGAACCATGACCTTCAACAATTTTATCAAGCTGTTTGTTCAATAATGATGTGCCAACACGGCAGGGCGTGCAGAATCCGCAACTTTCGTGAGCAAAAAAATGGGTGAAATTATTAACAATATCGAGAATATTGCGACTGTTATTGAACACAATAAATGAGCCGCCTGTCGCCATATCTTCAAAAGCCAGCTTACGATCGAACTCCTGATTGGAAACAAACGTTCCCGATGGCCCGCCCACTTGGACTCCCATTACATCGATTACCCCGCAGTCCTTTAAAATAGCCTGAATGGTTGTGCCAAACGGATATTCATAGATGCCGGGACGTGAACAATCACCGCTGATACTCAGGATTTTGGTGCCTTTCGATTTTTCTGTTCCGACGTCGGCAAACCACTCGCCGCCATTGACAGCAATCGCAGACGCCGCATAAAACGTTTCGACATTATTAACTACCGTAGGTTTCCCCAAATAGCCCTGAGTAACAGGATAAGGCGGACGGTTTCGAGGAATACCGGCTTTCCCTTCCAGCGATTCGATTAACGCGGATTCTTCACCGCAAATATAAGCGCCCGCTCCCATATGGATTTCA
>JAYVGW010000102.1:0-6057 GCA_043771735.1 Methyloglobulus sp. | reverse complement strand
CCGTTGATAGCCAGCAAGATAATTCTGTCCGGCAAACCCTTGATATTGATAGCCCGCCTTATCCTGGGGCTTATCAGGGCATCCCTTCCCAAAACCAGTCGGAAACCCCGATCATAAAACAAAAAGCGGCACGGCCTTTGAATGCTAAAAAAATAGAAATTAAAAACATAAATCAAGATGATAGTAAGTCAACGCACTTTAGCCCTGGCATTGACAAAATTATGCCGCCAAAACAGCAGAAAGTAGCGATTGCAGCCCAACAAGCGGCTGAACATTCAAAAAAGCAACCGATTATTTCAAGCACTACCAAGATTGAATTACCGAAAAACCCAAAGCGCAACACTCCACAAGTTGACGACAACCTGTTAATATCAAAAAATAATAAAGAAAAAACATCAATTATTTCAATTGATAATAAAAAAATGTTAAAGTTAAACTTTCAGTGGCCAATAAATGGCAAAATTTCCAGAAATTTTGCCCAAACTGACGGTAAAGGGATCGACATTAGGGGCAGGACTGGGCAAGCGGTTCAAGCCACTGAGGCAGGTAAAGCGGTTTATTGCGGACAAGGGCTCGCAGGTTTCGGAAACTTGGTGATTATCAAGCATAACGCAAACTATTTAAGCGCTTACGCCAATAACAGCAAGTTGTACGTCGAGGAAGGGCAACAAGTAGATAAAGGCCAAACAATTGGACAGGTCAGTTCAGCAGGATTAAAAAAGGGCCTATTACATTTTGAAATAAGAAAAAATGGCAAACCAATCAACCCATTAACATTAATGCCGAAACACTAGCGCCTCTTTCGGTCAGGCAGGCCAATCCGGGAGTTAATATGAACGAAGAAATCTTTGAACCCACCGATGATGATATATCGGTCATCTTTGACGAAGACCCAGATCTTGATGAAGACCTGGAAGTGGAGGCTTTTGTCGGTGAAAAACCCGTATTCGTGGATGGAAGCCTTCTGGAAGCACGAAGCGATAGCGGTTTTGATGCGACACGGATATATTTAAACGAACTCAGCCGTTCCAAGTTGCTTACTGCCGACCAAGAAAAAATTTACGGCAAACGCGCCCTTAGTGGTGACCGGGAGGCCCGTAAGATCATGATAGAAAGCAATTTACGGCTGGTGGTGAAAATTTCCAGGCGCTACCTCAACAGGGGGTTGCCGTTGCTAGACTTGATTGAAGAAGGGAATCTCGGCTTGATCCGTGCGGTTGAAAAATTTGACCCGGAACGCGGCTTCCGCTTCTCAACCTATGCGACCTGGTGGATTAGGCAAACCATAGAACGCGCTATCATGAACCAGACGCGCACTATACGCTTGCCGATACATATCGTTAAAGAGATGAACACTTACCTCAAAGCCCAACGCCATTTGGCGCAATTGCTGGATTATGAACCCAGTGCCGAAGATGTGGCGAAGCATTTGGACAAGCCCGTCAGCAAAGTCGAAAAAATGCTCAAGCTGAATGAACGGGTGACTTCTATCGACATTCCCGGAGGCAAAGATTTCGACCAACCGTTAGTAGATTCGCTGACTGACCATGAAAGCCCATCTCCCGCAGAACAACTGCAAGAAGACGGCATGAAGCAAAACGTTGCCACCTGGGTGTTTCAATTGCCCGAAAAACAACGTGAAGTCATTTGCCGCCGATACGGACTATGCGGATACGAAGACTCAACACTAGAAGAAGTCGCCCAGGAATTGAGCGTAACCAGGGAACGCGTCAGGCAAATTCAAATGGACGGCTTAAAAAGATTGAAGGAAATTCTGGAGGTTAACGGCTATTCCTTCGAATCGATTTTTAGCTAAACACTTCAATTAAATCAAAGTGTTTTGTAAGGGCCAGTCACGGTAATTGAACACCTGCCCCTGCTCACGTACAACCGCACACGAATCCAGCGACACCTCGCCGATCACCCACTGTATGGCATTCATCTCACCAGCAACCAACACCCCATTATCAGGAAAACCGCGATCCACAGGCGTATAAATCCCTGCCGCACCAATATTGACATCCACCGCTTCCGACCATTCCGCATTGCCCACCAGACAAGATTGTACGACATAACATTGGTTTTCCAGCGCCCTGGCCTGGCAACCGATTTTGACGCGATGATAACCCGCCAATGTATCTGTGCAACTGGGTACAAGTATTAAGTTAGCCCCCATTTCCACCTGCTTTCTCGCCAACATCGGAAATTCGCTGTCATAGCAGATGTTAATCGCGATTTTGCCGTATTCGGTATCAAAGCATTTTAAGTCTTTGCCGCCTTTAATAAACCATTGCTCGTTTTCAAAGCGCGTCATCATCAGCTTATCCTGGTAATCAACCTGGCCATCCGGCATAAACAGGTACGCACGGTTGCGATAAACGCCAGGTTCAATTTCTACCGAAAAGCTACCAGATTGAATAATGCACTGGTGTCGTTTTGCTAAGGTTTTGAACAAATCAAGATAGTCATCATGCACCGATTGCATCGCGGCAAGTTGCTTACTCAGCGACGAATAAACTTCTTTGCCGAATAGCGAAGCCAATTCCATACTGGCATATTCAGGGAACAGCAATATCCGGGCATCTTGCTGCGCAGCCTCGGCGACCCAGCGTTCGATTTTGCCCTGATAATCCTGCCAGCTTGCCAAAAAGCTGATGTCGTACTGGGCGGATGCGATTTTAACGGTCATCTTTTAGCCAAAATGTCATGGGTTTAGCGGTTTCGTCTTCATCATACAAATCTTTCCAGATGTAGCTCGTCTTGAGTTCAGGATGCTTAACATAACCGCGTTTATTCCAGAACTTATCCAACGGCACATAATCCGCAGGCCGCCTGGGATGGTAGGCAGGCCGTTCCACACAACAGAAAGTAATGTGCTTAAAACCGCCCAACTCTGCTGCGTGGGCTTCCCGTTCCTCGAAGAAACGCACCCCTAAGCCTAAGCCACGATAGGCCTTATTCAGCACGGATTCACTGCAATAAAACACCTCATCAAGGTTATAGCCATTATCGAGAAACGGCTTTTTCAGCTCATCCGTTTCATATTTCATCGGGATGGCGGTGGAAGCACCGACAATCTTATCGCCATCGAAAGCCAGCACAATAACGCTTTCAGGGTGGTCAATGTAAGTCTGGAGGTACTTCTTTTCATAATCTAACGTACCGTCGTATAGATAGGGGAAATCACGGAATACTTCGATCCGAAGGCGGGCAAGTTCGGGGATGTAAGGAAGCAGGGCAGTGCCGCTCTTGCTTTCGACATGGATATTTTTAGTCATGGAAATTATTGCATCGGGTAAATGGTGTCATTCTATCCGATGCAATCAATTTGAGGGCTGAAAAAGCCAACAGAATAAGCAAAATATTCATATTAGACGCTTCATCATGCGGCCTAGAGATTTTTACAGGATAAAGGGCAATTTCGCTCCGGTTATTCCTGATTTCGTTATCATCATTTTCGGCACTTAATGCAGGCTTACTTTCATTGACAAGCATCAAATGGGTGTTAGGTTATTTCTGTAGCTGACAGTTTCAGCGTTTTAATTTAAACACGTTTACGTTATGGAGAAAATAATGAATAGAATGACATCAAAATCCTTACTCAAAATGTTATCAACCCTAATTTTCGTCTTTGGACTTTATTTTAGCCAAGGTGTGATGGCAACTGAATATGAAACTGCCAGTAAGGAACATGTTCAAAACAAAATTGCCTGGAATTATAATGGCCAAAAGCAATGGGAACCCGTAAATATTGAAAGATTATGTCGTGGTACAGATGCACCCAATGAACCCGGTGAATGTTTTAACAAAGCCATGCAGAACCATGTTGAATGGGGTGGCAGTGATAAATGGGAGTGGCAAAATGCTGTCAGCCTTTGCGCTGGAACTGGCAATGCGGCTAGAAGGATTTCTTGCTTTAAGAAAAGGATAGTCGCTGGAGAGACGTGGGACGCTGCTATTTTTCAATGTCAATCAAATGGCAATCTGAATAACAAAATACCCATGTAAGCTCCAGTCATCAATTAGATATTGTAGGTATCAAACCTGCCTTATCAACGATGGTTACAGGCCTTTAATTACAAAAGACTTAGTCTTAAACCGGAGCATCAGAAAGTTAAGATGTGCTGACGAATAAAACGCATTGACCGCTAATGTTGCTTTTTTCGTCGGTACTTTCGGTTTTTTGGGTTATGTTTTGATATGGGACGGAGTTTCAAATCCTATCCATAACAAATTGATGTGGTTATTGTTTTTAAGCATAAATGCAATATTGCTGATGGGCGATACACCCAAGTACCCCGCCCTAGATGCTATTTTCTATCCCTTTTTACCAGCAATAATTACTCAGCACCTCGCACGGGTGTTGTACCATATTATACTTATTATTGTACGTTGAATGCCGTGGCTTTCCTGTCAAAGCCCGCGATATTTTTCGAGCATCAAAAATCACTGGAGAAATGAATGGCGGTAGGTTCGGAAAATTTTAAAAAAGCCTTACAATTGTGGGCAAGTGGCGTTGCTGTGGTCACTTCGCACTCGGAAAAATTCGGGGTGCGCGGGATGACGGTGACGGCGTTTTCCAGCGTTTCCGCCGAACCGCCGCAAATTCTGGTGTGCCTTAACCAATCCGCCGATACTAGCGAGAATATTGACCAAAACCTGCGCTTTGCCGTGAATATTTTGAATGCCAATCAGCAGGATGTTTCCAATAATTTCTCTGGCGGCAGCAGCCAGGAAGAACGCTTTGCCAATGCCGCTTGGCATATCGGCAACACTGGTGTGCCTATCCTGGACGACAGCATTATGTCGATGGAATGTAAGGTCGTAGAGAAAGTCCGGGCAGGGACACACTGGGTCATCATCGGCGAGGTACAGGAAGCGAGTTGCCGCTCCGGCGAGCCTTTATTGTATTTTCACAGCAATTATCGGGGACTTGCCGATAAACTGCATAACGCGTCCGTACATTCTGATTAACGTAACCTGTATATTTATTTTCCGTGCCGCAAATAATCTATACCGTCAGCCAACTTAACCGCGAAACCGGTGTTTTGCTTGGCGAGCATTTTCTCTCGATTTTTGTCGAGGGCGAAATATCCAATCTCAGCATTCCCGCATCTGGGCATTGCTACTTCACCTTGAAAGATGCCAACGCCCAAGTGCGCTGCGCGATGTTCCGTGGTCAACGCAGACATTCATTCAAACCGGAAAATGGCAAACAGGTCGTCGTCAAGGCGCAAGTCAGCCTGTACGAACCTAGGGGCGACTACCAACTTATCGTTGAATACATGGAAGAATCCGGCGAGGGCATATTACGCAGGGCATTTGATGCGCTCAAACTCAAATTGTCGGAAGAAGGGCTGTTTTCGGCGACGCACAAAAAAGATTTACCCCTCCTACCCAAAGCGATTGGAGTTATCACCTCGCCATCGGGTGCCGCCATACGCGATATTTTGACGGTTTTGCGGCGACGGTTTGCCGCCGTACCCGTCATCGTCTATCCCGTTGCTGTACAAGGCGAGAATGCCAAGTATGAAATCGCAAAGGCGATTGCCACGGCTAATAGCCTTAAACAATGTGATGTGCTGATCCTGGCGCGAGGCGGCGGTTCGTTGGAAGACTTGTGGGCGTTCAATGAGGAAATGGTCGCCAGGGCAATCTACGCCAGCCAGATTCCGGTCATTGCAGGTGTCGGCCATGAAACCGATGTCACAATCGCGGATTTCGTTGCCGACTTGCGTGCCGCAACGCCGTCCGCCGCAGCAGAACACGCCACGCCGGATCAACAGCAATGGCTACATAAATTCAATGAATTAGAAGTTAGGCTACAACAATATCTGCAACGACTACTTAGGCAGCAGCAGCAAAAAGTAGACTGGTTAAATGGACGTTTGCAGCAACAACATCCCCAGCAAAAACTCACCCACAATAGGCAGCGGCTAGATGAGCTGGAAATCCGATTAAAAAAAGCGGTTCAGCTTAAGTTAGCTCATGACCGAAGAATCGTTGAAACCCAAGCCGCCCGGTTATGGCAATGCTCGCCAATGTCGGCTATCCGGC
>JAYVGW010000101.1:0-32610 GCA_043771735.1 Methyloglobulus sp. | reverse complement strand
AATGCACTAAACCAGATTGATGTGGTTATTCATCTTGCGGCACGGGTACACGTTATGAACGACGATGCCGTTGATTCGTTAGGGGAATATCGCAAGGTGAATGTTGAAGGCACTTTGAACTTGGCTAAGCAAGCCGTAGCTTATGGTGTGAAGCGGTTTATTTTTCTCAGTTCGATCAAGGTTAATGGCGAATGCACAGAACTCGGTAAACCATTTAAAGAAGATGATATTCCCAATCCCCAGGACAATTACGGCCTATCTAAGTATGAGGCTGAAGAGGGGCTTTCCCTCATCGCACTGAAAACCGCTATGGATGTTGTGGTTATAAGGCCACCACTGATTTATGGGCCAGGCGTTAAGGCTAATTTTGCAAACATGATGAAAGTGGTGCAGCGGGGCATTCCATTGCCGTTTGGTGCAATCTACAATAAGCGCAGTATGGTATACGTAGGTAATTTGGTCAGCCTGATTTTACGGTGTATTGACCATCCGGCGGCGGCCAACCAGGTTTTTCTCGTTTCTGACGGGTGCGATGTTTCTACCACGGAATTATTGAGAGCCTGTGCAGCTGCACTTTGTGTTAAAGCAAGACTTTTACCTATGCCGCAAAGTTGGATAGAATCTGGCGCAAGCTTACTAGGGAAACAAGCTATAGCTCAACGATTGTGTGGCTCGTTGCAAGTAGACATTACCAAAGCTAAACAACAATTGGACTGGTCACCGCCTTTTCAGCTTTCAGAAGGACTGAAAATAACGGCTCTAGGTGTATCCTCAGGACTGAACCCTAAGTGATGTATTATACCAATCCCAATAAAATGTTATTTAAATCCCCTCATCCTAACCTTCTCCCTCTGGAGAAGGGAAAATACGAGAACTTATTGGGATTGGTATTACTATGAAGCGACTGTTTGATCTCGTGCTGGCGTTGCTATTGTCCATAATATTTTTCGCACCGATAATTTTTATTGGGTTTTTTGTCAAACTAACGTCAAAAGGCTCAGTCCTTTATTGGTCTGAACGTGTCGGGCGCGACAACAAAATCTTCGTCATGCCTAAGTTTAGAAGTATGCTGGTAGATACACCGTTATTAGCTACTGATTTGCTTGCAGACCCCGACAGATACCTCACTCCGATTGGAAAATTCTTACGGGCGACCAGCCTAGATGAGCTACCTCAACTTTGGAGTATAATCAACGGCGATATGAGCTTTGTGGGGCCTCGGCCGGCATTATTTAGCCAGCATGACCTTAATGCCCTTCGAACCCAGTGCGGTATTCATCGGTTACTGCCGGGATTGACCGGTTGGGCGCAGGTTAACGGACGGGATGAAATACCCCTGTTACAGAAAATCGAATATGATGCAGAATATCTGCGAAAAAGATCCTTTGGATTTGACCTTTATATTCTAGGATTAACTTTTATCAAGGTGATTGGCCGTGATGGCGTTTCGCATTAACTGTATGACATTGCCCCATGCTAAAAATGAACATTACTGTACCCAAAAAGCGGCTTGGCGAGTTCTGTCGATTCTACCCGTGAAGCCTTCTTTGTTCGCCCTAAGCCTGATGGAAGACCGGCAGGCCCTACAAGCTGAGACAAAAGAGCCTTACTCCGCGAGCCTAATTAATGATGAATTAGCGCAATGAGAGCACATTTAGCCTACTGGTTCATTAGTCGTCCCAGACGTGTAAAAGCGGCCATATTAATCAGCGCAGATACAGTTTTCGCAGTGCTGGCTATTTGGGGGGCGTTTTCCCTGCGGCTGGGCGTGTTTTATGTGCCCAAAGGGGATATGTGGTATTTATTTGCCATAGCGCCCTTTATAGCGATCCCCATTTTTTTAAGGCTAGGGTTATACCGGGCGATTATTCGCTATATGGAAGTCAGGGCGTTATGGACGATTATCCAGGCAACTACGCTCTATGCCCTGGTTTTTGCGGTCATACTGTTTCAATCTGGCGTTAAGATAATGCCTAGGACAGTCCCCCCTTTAAATTGGTTGAATATGATGGTGCTGGTCGCCAGTAGCCGTTTTTTTATGCGCTGGTGGATTGCCGAAACGTATATTAATTTGAGCGGTGCCAGGCGTAATGAAAGGAGCAACAAAAAAAGTGTCGCTATTTACGGGGCTGGCGATTCAGGGGTGCAATTGGCTGCTGCGTTAGACCATGGCCGCGTATTTAAGCCAGTAGCTTTTATAGACGACGATCCTTTATTGCACCGCCAAAAAGTCAATGGCTTGCGTATTTACCCATTGAGTTCGTTAAGTTATTTGATTGAACGGCATAAGCTGGTGGATGTGTTGTTGGCCATTCCTTCGGCCACACGGTCAAGAAAAAGTGAAATCATCCGGTTGCTCGAGCCTTATGCCGTGCATGTCATGTCGATGCCCGGATTATCCGAAATTGCACAAGGTAAGGTTAAGGTTGACTCGCTGCAAGAGATTGATATTGGCGATCTTTTGGGTAGGGATTCGGTGCCACCGGATGACTCGCTGTTGTCCGCCAATATTACCGGCAAAGTTGTTATGGTGACGGGTGCTGGGGGGTCGATAGGTTCAGAGCTATGCCGTCAAATACTTCAATTGCAACCTAAGGCATTGGTGCTTTTTGAGTTATGTGAATATGCCCTGTATGAGATTGAAAAAGAATTGCAGCTACTTTCCGCCAAGTTTAGCCCCGCACAAGAAATTGAAATTATTTCAGTGCTCGGTTCAGTCACGAATAGTTCGAGGATTGAAAGGGTGTGTAAGACCTTCGATGTGCAAACCATTTATCATACCGCAGCTTATAAACATGTGCCGATGGTTGAAAAAAACCCGGGCGAAGCGGTCTGGAACAATATATTTGGCACTTTAAATACCGCAAAAGCCGCCATCAGCGCAAACGTTGAAACCTTTGTGCTGATTTCAACGGACAAGGCGGTAAGGCCCACCAATACTATGGGCGCGACCAAGCGTTTTGCCGAATTGATCCTGCAAGCGCTCAGTCTAAATGCTGAAAACCACCAGACCCGTTTCACCATGGTCAGGTTTGGCAATGTATTGGATTCTTCTGGGTCTATTGTGCCATTATTTAGGGAACAGATCGCCAGGGGTGGGCCGGTTACAGTCACCGATGAAAGGGTTATCCGTTACTTTATGACCATACCCGAAGCGGCGCAACTGGTGATCCAAGCGGGCGGCATGGGCTTGGGTGGGGATGTGTTTGTCCTGGACATGGGTGCGCCCATTCGCATTTTGGATCTGGCCAAGCGCATGATCCATTTAAGTGGCCTGGAAATTAAAGACGATAACCACCCAGACGGAGAGATCGAAATCAATTTCATCGGCCTTAGGCCAGGGGAGAAGCTTTTTGAGGAGCTTTTGATAGGGGACAATGTTTCCGAAACCACGCATAAGCGTATTATGCGCGCTGAAGAGCAGGTGATTTCTTGGGCGGAACTGGGAAGGTTGCTTACAACACTGGAAAAAGCGACCCAGGATGAGGAGTTTGAGCGAGTTAGGGCGATTTTAAAATATGCGGTTACTGGCTATGTGCCACAGTGTGATGTTGAAGACGTGCTTTGGAAACACGCTATTGAGGCTAATGCCGAGTCCGAAAATGAAGGTCAAAAAAAACCTCCCGCTGTGCTGCCACAAGGGGAGGTAAAAAATCAAGCAGAGCTATGAGGGGGTTCTGCTTGTTGGTACGACACACAGTTGAAAATAGTTTAGCGTTTAACTGGTCGCATCACCACGTTGCTGTAAATGGCGGCGCCTGCAAACAGCACGGTTGAGATTATAAATTGGCCGGAAATAAAGCTCCAGATGCCAATGATGAACAACAGTCCAATCAGGATGTCTTTGTTTAAATTACTCATTAATATAAGTCCCAAAAAGTTAAAAAATAGGTCACTCAGTGTTAGGTTTTGTGAAAACCCTACGCTGGTCGTATGGAACATAGTATAGACGCATAATAATCCGAGACAATACGTCTAATAATAAACGAATTGTTTCTTAAAATTAAACAATAGAAAAAGTCAAGTTTTTTGTTAACTGCGTCACAAATTTTTTGGGTATTCGTAAAACCGAGTGGAATTGTCGCAGCAAAATATAAAAAATCATCATTATGCGGCCGGACCTAGCCTAAAGTATCGACCGCACCAGTATTAATTCTGATCACCAACTGGCGCAGCAAACGCATCTGAAATTAATTCTTCGGTATTGTTGCCCGTTAACGATCCCAAAAATGCGGTGAGGTCGTCGATTTCAGTGCTGTTAAGCTGCAACGGCTTAATTAAGGGATCGAGGTTTTCATTGGCAATGCCACCGCGATTATAGAATTCCACGGCTTCCCGCAAGCCGGCAATGCTGCCGTTGTGCATGTAAGGCGCAGTCAGTTTGACGTTACGTAAAGATGGTGTTTTGTAACGCCAGCGGTCTTGCGGTTTTTGCGTGACTTCGTAGCGGCCTAGGTCATTGGCTTTGGGTTCGGCAACCGAGGCTATCACGTCGGACGCGACATCAACATAAACGCCTGGGGAAACCTGCACACGTTGCGACGGGTCAGATGATTTATCGCTCATCGCATCAGCATAGCCGATGCCCGTGTTGTGCAGGTTGTTGTCGGTAAATAAGCCGTATTCGCCGTTGATTGTATGGCATTGGCTGCATTGTGCTTTTCCGGTAAATAATTGAAAACCGCGTTGTGCTTCGGCGGGCAGGGCTTTGCTGTCTTTGCCGTAATACCAGCGGTCAAAAGGCGAATTTCCCGAATTTAACGTGCGTTCATAACTGGCAATCGCCATGCCGATGGTTTCCATACCGGGCGGTTTGTCGAATGCCTTTTCAAATAGGCCATTGTAATCAGTGGTATTTTTTATTTTATCTATGGCATAACCGATGGAGGGATTCGCCATTTCATTATGCGCCAATAAAGGCGACCAGACTTGCTGCTCCAAGGTGTTTTCGCGGCTATCGTGAAACAGCGATTGCATATAAGAGACATTATATAAAGTAGGGCTGTTGCGTCTGACAGTGCGGCCTTCAACGCCAACGGCAGTTGCCATCTCGTTGCTGGTGAAGCCTTGTTCCGGGATGTGGCACATGGCACAGGAAAAGGTGTTGTTGATGGACAAGCGGCGGTCATAAAACAGCTTACGGCCTAAGCTGATTTTTTCCGCCGTGATGGGGTTATTGTCAGGCACGGGAACGGTGGGCAAACCCAGCGGCGGTTGCGTGATGGTTTTAAGCAGGTCTGCGGGTTGGCCTTTCCGTTGGGTAAGTGCAATGGATTGGGTTAGGTAATCTTTGTTTTCATACGAAAGCTTATTGTCCCCAGCACTGTATAACGCCGATTTATCCTGTGTATTGGTGGCAGACGCGGGTAATTCGGCTTCTGGTTGCAACAAGGTCTTGATGTCGCTGATGAGCGTATCTGGATGCAGCAGTTCCGTGTTGTAGATATTGCGCAATTGTTTATGCTGGTCTATCAGGTAAACGCGCAGGTTGTGGCTGAACGTGCCAGTGAACTTGCCTTTGGCATCGTAGACTTTTTCAACAGCTTGCTTGTAATTTTTCAGTATTGGTTGTAGCTCCTGTTCTGAGCGGGTTGTTAGGAATAGCCATTCCACGCCTTTGCCTTGCAAACTCGCGCCGTACGCCTTCATCCGCTCTGGAGTGTCGTGTTCTGGATTAAAACTTAAGGTGATTAACCGCAAATGGCTTGCCAGTTCAGGTTCTTTTTCCAGCCGATTTTTGATTTTATGGAACACTGCCGTTGCCAACGGGCAACCATTGATGTCGCTGCATGTTGCATAAATAAAACTCAGCAACACAACCTTGTCTGGATTGGCGGTATTACCCATCAGCTTGTGTAAGGTCGTGGCGCGGCCTTCGCTGTCCAGCACATTACCGTCGCTGGCCTGCCCTAAGACAGGTAGCTTGTACGTACCTGGGACGGGGGCAGTAAAGCTTAGGTCGCCGTATCCTGGCGCGAGTATTTGAGGTTGTGCGGATCGCTTATTCCCTGCATTTGCCAGCGGCATAGCTAAAACCGTGAATGTCAAAAAAAAAGCCACCATTATCCTCAACCGCTTCCCTGCCTCCCCATAAGCCTGCCAGATAAGTCCGATAGCCATGTTTTTCATACCGCCATTGTAACGCCAACTATTGTACAATAATCGGTTATTCCAAACTTATTGCGCCCGTTATGACTAACGAAAAAAAACTTCTCCGCTCCGACATCACCAAGGAATGTGGCGCAAGTTTTTATGAGCGCGGGAAACAATACTATGAAGCCGGTTTGGTGGAGCAGTGCAAAGTCACCAGTGAAGGCGCACTGTTCACGCAATTGAATGCCACCGTAGAAGGCAGCGCCAGCAGCCCTTACAAGCAGAATATCCGCATCGTCTGGCGGCCTGATTACCGGTCTGCCAACATCGAAGGCAGTTGCTCCTGCCCTGTCGGCTATAACTGCAAGCATGTCGTCGCAGTCTGCCTGACTTACCAGGGTGGCGGCCTTGAAGAAGTACAGAAAAATTCGGGGGCCAGTTGTTTCCAATGGCTGGACAACATGCAGCAACAGGTTTCTGCTCCGAAAAATGACAGCGCGGAAGAATTTGTTGCCTATGTCCTGAAGCCGGCCCGGGTCAAAAACGAACTGACTATCGACCTTATTGTCACCAAGGAAAAAAAATTCGGTGGCCTGAGCAAAGGCCGTAAAACCAGTTTGCAGAATCTGCGCTACAGCTTTTCGTATTATTCTTATGTTAAACAGGAAGATAGCGAGCTCATCAAAATCATCCTCGCCTTGGACAATTCTTTCGGTGGAGAACCGTTAATTACCGGTTCTATGGGCGCTATCGCCTTGTCAAAATTATTACAAACAGGCCGCCTGTTTTGGCAAGATTTAGAAGCGCCCGCGCTTAAACCCGGGGCCGCCCGTGATTTACAATTTGATTGGCAACAAACCAGTAAAGGCGATTACCAATTACACCTTGCTATCCAACCAGCGGCGTTGCCGATATTGATTGACCCGCCGCAATACCTGGATGCGGAAGAAGGCACAGTCGGTGCATTTACGACAACCAGCATTAGCCAAGAGCAACTCAGAAGTCTGCTTGCCGCACCGCCAGTTCCAGAAAAGGTTGCCGATGAATTCAGCTATCGGCTGACTGTCGAACATCCCGAACTGCCCTTGCCCCCGCCCAAAAAAGTTGCCTTGACGGAAATCCTGGATTTAGCCCCCATCCCCCAGCTCATGCTGTTTGGGGATCAGGTCAATACTAAGCAATACGTGCATTTCGTGCAGTTAAATTTCAAGTATGGCGATTGGCTGTTACCCGCCCATGAAATTAGGGACTATAGCGTAATAAAAACAGCCCAGGGCTTGACGCGTATCAAGCGTTCGCTTGCAGTGGAAAACTCGGCGATTGCGCGATTGGTCGGGTTGGGCTTCACGTCAGCGCCGTCTATAGAAACAGCATCAAAGGAACTTATCCTGGGCAGTTACGCAAAATCCTCAGTGGAAAGTGCGACCCGCTGGGGGCACTTCCTGGAAACCGTGTTGCCGGAATTGGGGCAGGAAGGCTGGAACATTGAATTCCGTGACAGCTTTTTGTTGGACTTTCAAGCCGTAGACAGTTGGGATGCTGAAATCAGCGACAACCAGAATGATTGGTTTGAGATGCGCTTTAATATTGAAGTTGCCGGGCAAGCTATGCCGTTGTTACCGCTGATTATGCCCGTGCTGGAAAATTACGACCTGCATAACCTGCCGGACACACTGAATATTCCCGTCAGCGATTACCGTTACTTGACCATACCGAGTGAAAAAATAAAGCCGTTTCTAGCGATTTTATTAGAATTATTTAGCGGCAGCACCTTGGACAAAACCGGTTCACTAAAAATATCCCGTTTCAATGCTGCCAGCCTTGCCGAAATGGAAGCGCACAGCTATGGGCTGTTTTCTATCAAAGGCGGCGAAGAACTAAGGAAGCTAGCACAAAAACTGAAGGATTTTAAAGGCATAACAGATGTTCCCATGCCTGATAACCTCCAGGCGACATTGCGGGACTACCAAAAACTGGGGCTTAATTGGCTGCAATTCTTACGGGAATATTCCTTCTCAGGCATACTTGCCGACGATATGGGGCTGGGTAAAACCGTACAAACCCTCGCGCATCTGTTACTGGAGAAACAAAGCGGGCGTATGCAAGCGCCCAGTTTGATTATCGCACCGACCAGCTTGCTCAGTAATTGGCGGCGGGAGGCGGAACGCTTCACCCCCGACCTTAACATGCTGATTTTACAAGGCACGGAACGTAAGCAACTGTTTTATAAAATCAGGGATTATGACCTGATTATGACCACTTATCCCTTACTGCCCAGGGATGAAGAAACGCTGCTGGAACACCAATACCACTATCTCATATTGGACGAGGCCCAGATCGTCAAAAATCCACAGTCCAAAGGCGCGCAAATCGTACGCCAAATCAAGTCCAACCATCGGCTTTGCTTGACGGGTACGCCGATGGAAAACCATTTAGGCGAATTGTGGGCGCAATTTGATTTCCTTATGCCGGGATTTTTGGGAAATAGCGCAACTTTCAAAAAACTGTACCGGACACCTATTGAGACATTCGGCAACGCCGAACAAAAATCGCGCTTGTCGCGTAGGGTAGCGCCCTTTATGTTGCGACGCACCAAGCAGGAAGTCGCTTCGGAACTGCCAGCAAAAACCGAGATCATCCGCTCGGTTCCGCTCTATGAAAAACAGGCCGCGCTGTATGAAAGCATACGCTTGACGATGGAGAAAAAAGTCCGTGATGCGATTGCCCAAAGGGGATTGTCGCGCAGCCATATCACCATCCTGGATGCCCTGCTAAAGCTGCGGCAAACCTGTTGCGACCCACGTACTTTGCCGTTGGAGCAGGCGCAAAAAATCAATCAATCCGCCAAACTCGACCTGCTCATGGAGTTAGTGCCGGAGCTACTTGAAGAAGGCCGGAAAATCCTCGTGTTTTCGCAGTTTACCCGCATGATTGCGCTGATTGAAGACGAACTCAATAAGCGGTCCATCGCTTACAGTAAACTGACCGGACAAACCAAAGACCGCGACTCAGCAATAGAAATGTTCAAAAGCGGCGAGGTCGATGTCTTTCTCATCAGCCTGAAAGCTGGCGGTATCGGGCTGAACTTGACCGAAGCCGACACCGTCATCATTTACGACCCCTGGTGGAATCCCGCCGTAGAAACCCAGGCCGCCGACCGCGCCCACCGCATCGGGCAAGATAAACCTGTGTTCGTCTACAAGCTCATCACCGAAAATACCGTCGAAGAAAAAATGATCGCCATGCAAGACCGCAAACGCGCCCTGGCAGACAGCATTTATACCGAAGGGGCTAAAGATGAGGCTTTGCAATTGACGGCTGATGACCTCACCGCATTGTTTGAGCCCTTGTAAATGAAGGCATAAAACTTACTTATGCTGAATTTGAGGCTTACTGTTTAAAATCGGCCCGCTTAAATACACAGTTTTTATCGTTGTTTTCGTATTCGTTACCAAAACTATCTGTTAAGATAAAGTTAATAAACAAGTAATAGCACATTAATTTTCATTTCACTTGATAACTAACAATTTGTTTTACATTAAAAACTATTAAAACTTACATTCTATATCGGAAACTAATAAGTTGGTCTTATGTTGCAAAAATCTATGATCTCATCAAATCGGCATTTCTTCGCGAGTGTCACTCTGCTAATCACTAATTTGGTAGTCTTCACTTCATACCCTGTGGCTGCGGATGCACAAAATATATACTGTAACAACAAGCATACGGGTGAAAAAAAACACATCTATGTCGAATACTTGAATGCCAAAACAAAAGTTTGCCACACCATGTATAACGCAGGCGGAAGCCAGGACAGGCAAATAGCCTGGGCGCAAAGCAACCCAAGCCTTTGCACAGAGGTCGCAAATAATCTTGCAAATAGGCTCATTAGAGGTGGCTGGGATTGCGGCGGCACGATGAATATAACAAAGGGGGCGCACCCAAAACCAGCCAGAAGGCTTGCGCGAACGGCTGTTATAAAGCCCGTGAAACCTGCGCCGCCGATTCAGGATGAAAAGCCAGTACAGGATGTGCCGCCAACACAGCCCATCAATGAAGACCAAGAAGATCCTGCTTTATTGGAAACTATAAAAAAATAGCAAGCGTGCCTTAAAATAAGATTTTATCATCCCCACGCTCTGGCGTGGGAATGATAAAAATTACTTATCTACTTCTTTTCTTGTACTTTTTATACTTCTTTGGTGCTGGTTGATTTTCCGAAGATTCGGATGTTGACGTATTTTCTGAATCTGAAGTTTGTGATTTGTTGCCTTCGCCCGTGCATTGAAATTCTTTGGTGACAGTCCATTCGCCGTTACACATCGGCGTACCCAAAAGTCCGGGTTCAATCTGGCCATTACAGACTTTAGATTCCCCACCAAAAAGCTCCGCACTGGCATAACCCCATGAAGCGCATCTTGATTTAGCCAGATGAACGGCTTGGTTGATGTCAGGATTTGGTGTGCCGTACTTATAGCTATAAGCCAGTTTAACGGTTGCGTCAGAACGGCTTCCGCCAATAGCAGACCACTCTATTGGTTTTTGTACAGGCATACAGCCACTTACTATCAAGATAAAAGGCGTTAAAAAAAGCAATTGTCGCATGTGATATTCCTTAATTGAGATTGATCGATATAGATCGGGGTTTAAACTCCAACCTCTGTAGATTTCTGGTGAGAGTCGGCGCTGGAGCGCCTGGGGCTGCGTTCCCACGCCGGAGCGTGGGAACGATAAGTGCCTTAGTTAGTCATTATCAATAATTGTAACACTCGCCGCCGCACGTTTTAAGGTGTAGGCTTTGCCGCCGGCTGCTAATTTAATCGTGACTTTTTCTGGGCCTTCACGTTTAACATCGTCTATGGGATCTATTTCGATGATGCCAGAAACGTTACCTGCGGGTATTAACAGGGCGCGAGCAATCCTTTGATAGTCCTTGCCGTTAGTGGCTTTGCCAGAAATAATTAGCTTAATGCGGACGTTTTTGGTGGTCGGTGCGTTGAGGGCGACCAAAAACTGTGCCGTATCGCCAGCAGTTTCGGTTGCTTGGGGATCGACGGCGGAAATCGAAATTTTTGGTTTTTTAACGGTTGGAATTCCACTTCCACCACCTGCGCCTGACAGGCTGATTATGACATTGGGTACGCCATCAATGGAATAAGTCTCCACAGACCGTGTAAACTTGCTGAAATTGGCGTTGGGGATATTGTTCAAACCTGTCCAAAGAGCCAAAGTGGCGACGGGTTTTCCGTTAATTGCGTTAACTACATCTTGTGTAAGATCAAAAGTTGAAAAAGGAAAATCTGAGCTGGTTTGTGGTATAAAACCTTGTTTTACGAACAAGGTTCCCTGTTCCCAGCGAACCTGCCCCCTCCTAGGTCGGTGAAACGGTCCACATTAAAATCTTCTATTACTATCCCAGCAGCCTGAGCATTCCAACCACCCAAACAAACCACCATTAGCAACATCATTTTTAAAGACTTCATAACAACTCCAAAAAGTAAGGGAAAAACTAGCGCGAAGTCTATGGATACCGGAAGATACTGTCAAGAACATTTCGTAAGATGTGTGATCTATTTATCGTTCCCACGCTCCGGCGTGGGAATGCCGCTAGGGACGCTCTGCGTCCCGCACCGCTGGAGCGGCGCAGGATTCATTCCCACGCCAGAGCGTGGGAACGATACTGGAGTGCGTAGGCTGGGTTTCGTACCCCAGCCCAGCCTATCAACCGCCAATTTATATTCAATATAACGGGGTCGGAACAACCTCCGCCGTCTGACTTTGCTCTGGCATTTGTTCAATCCCCATCGCATTCTTCTTGATCTGGTTTTCTTCGGTCAGCCAAACCAGCAGGTCGTAATAACCGCGTATATTTTCTACATATTGCACTGGTTCATCGCCACGGGCTTGGCCGTATTGGGTTTGTGCGTACCATTTGGGTTGTGCCAGCAAGGGCAGGCGTTTCTTTACGTCCATCCATTTGTTGGGGTCGCCGCCCTGTTTCTGCGTGATTAACCTTGCGTCTTGTAAATGTCCCGTGCCAACATTGTAAGAAGCCAGGGCAAACCAGGTGCGGTCCGGTTCCGGTATGTCTTCGGACATCACTTGTATGCGTTGCTTGAAATAACGCGCGCCGCCTTTAATGCTCTCCATCGGATCCCTGCGGTTTTTGATGTTGAGCAGTTTGGCGGTGTCGTTGGTAAGCATCATAATGCCTTCAACCCCAGTCGGCGATACCGCATTATCCAGCCAATGCGATTCCTGATAGCCGATGGCAGCGAGCAATCGCCAGTCTATTTCATGCTCTTTAGCGGCGGTGTCAAAATATTTTTGGTACTGCGGCAGCCTGCTTTTGCGGTGTTCCCTGAAGGTGCAGTTATCGACGTAATTGAGGCTGCTGGCATGGCCGTAATGTTTTTCGATAAGCTGCGCCAGGGTTTTATCGGTGCTAATGCGCTGGAAAAAGCGCCCGACTTCATCATACAGGCTGTTGTCTTCCGATATGGGCAATGCCCAAGCCAATTGCTGCGGCTTGCTGACATCGAAAGCGATGTTTAAGGCAGGATAAAAGCGGCGGATAAGCAAAATCTGGTTGGAATCCGCGACGGTGTAGTCGATCAAGCCTTCATGCAGCAAGTAAAGCAAGCTGTTGGTATCCAGTTCATCATTGGCTGCCCAGTCAAGTTTGGGATAGCTTTTTTTTAGGGAAGTCAGGCTATCAACATGGCTGGTACCGTTGGCAACTTCCAGGATGCCATTGTCTAAGTCTTTGATCGTTTTTGGCCTGCGATGATCGGAACGGTAAACGATTTGCTCCGTGATTTCATGATAAGCAGGCGCAAAACGCATGTTTTGTTTGCGCTGTGCCGTAACGGTAAGGCCTGCGGCGGCTATATCTGCCTTGCCAGCGCTAATGTCGGCGAGGAGCCGGGGAAAGGTACCAGCTACTTCAAACTTGGCTTCAACGCCGATATGTTCGGCAAATAACATCACCAGATCGTATTCAAGGCCGGAATAACCTTCTGGGCTTTGGAAGTAAGTGGTGGGGTCAACGCGGGTCAGTACGTGCAAAATGCCAGAACGCTTGATCTTCTCCAGCTTATTCTTAGGGATATATAAGAATAAGCTGACAGCGATGAGTGCAGCGATGCACCCAAAAATGAGTTGGCGTTGTCGGGTCAAGTTTTCCGTAATTTTTTATAAGCGTTGATAAGACCATTGGTGGAACAATCGTGGCTGTCGATAACTTCATTGTTCTGAAGTTCAGGCTGGATGACTTTGGCAAGCACTTTTCCGAGTTCCACACCCATTTGGTCGAACGAGTTAATGTTCCAGATGATGCCTTGCACGAAGATTTTATGCTCATAAAACGCGAGCAACGAACCTAGCGTTTTTGGCGTTAATTGCTTATATAAGAATGAGTTGGACGGCTTGTTGCCTTCAAATACTTTTGCAGCAACCAACACGGCATCAGTGCGTTGTTCCGGCGGCAGTTCTTGCATGACTTCTTCGGCAGTTTTACCGTGCATCAGCGCTTCCGGTTGGGCAAGGAAGTTTGAAACCAGGATTTCATGGTGTTCGGGCAGGTCAAAGAAACTGTTGGCAGCAGCAAGGAAGTCACAAGGGATAAGTTTGGTGCCTTGGTGTATCAATTGATAAAAGGCATGTTGGCCGTTGGTGCCTTGTTGGCCCCAAATGATCTGCCCCGTATCGTAGTCAAGCCTTTTACCGTTATTGTCAACACTTTTGCCATTGCTTTCCATATCGCCTTGCTGCATATAATCGGCAAAATAGCGCATGGAATAGTCGTAAGGCAACAGCGCGTAAGATTGTGCGCCGAAAAAATTGTTATACCAAATACCTAGCAAGCCCATGATAACGGCGATGTTTTGCTCAAAAGGCGTGTTGCGGAAATGTTCGTCGGCCTCAAAAGCGCCTTGCAACAGTTCTTCAAAATTATCCATGCCCACATGCAGGGCAATCGACAAGCCGACCGCTGACCACAATGAATACCGGCCACCTACCCAATCCCACAGTTCAAACATATTGTCCGTGTCGATGCCGAATTCCTTTACCAGTTCGGTGTGGGTGGAAATGGCCACAAAATGCTTGGCAATCGCCGCCGTATCGTTGTTGACTTGGTCAAGAAACCATTTGCGTGCGGATTTTGCGTTGACCATGGCTTCTTGGGTGCCAAAAGATTTTGAAGCGATGACGAACAACGTGGTTTCTGGGGATAAGTTCGTTAGTGTGCTGAACAAGTCGGCCGCGTCGATGTTGGAAACGTAGTGGACGTTCAGGCTTGGCAAGCTGTAAGGCGCAAGCGCGGCGGAAACCATCTTGGGGCCAAGGCTAGAACCGCCGATGCCGATGTTGACAACATCCGTGATGGTTTTGCCGCTATAACCTTTCCATTCACCGGAACGGACGCGGTGGCAAAACGAGCGCATTTTTGCCAATACCTTATTGATTTCCGGCATAACATCTTGCCCATCCACAAAAATAGGGCGGTTACTCCGGTTTCTTAGTGCCGTATGCAGCACCGCCCTGTGTTCGGTGGTGTTGATCTCCACGCCAGAAAACATGGCCTGAATTTTGGGCTGAAGATCGGCTTGTCTTGCCAGGTTTATCAATAAAGGCAGGGTCTGCGACGTGATCCGGTTTTTGGAATAATCGAATAAGATGTCGTTATGGTGTAGTGAAAATTGATTAAAACGATCCGGTTCTTGCGCAAAGGCATCACGCATCGAATGGTTTTGGATTTCTTGATAATGTTCTTGTAACGCGATCCAGGCTTTTGAAGTTGTCAGGGATGACATATATTGGAAGCTCCGTTTGATTATTTCATGGTTAAGTCTACGAGAAGGGCGCGAGGATGGCAAGACGCGAGGGCGCAATTGATATAGATCAAGCGGGCTTAATACTTTGATTAGGGTTCTTTATTTGTCGTGGTTGATGTGCTAGAGTGCAGGCTCGCTATTGACGAACAGAAAATGGCAGGTATTTTGTCTAATGTAAACTTAGATTTACTGAACAAGGCCGATGTTTTTAAAAAACATATTCATTATAATAAGACTGGAAGGTGCGAGGCATTATGAACACGTCACAATTAGTTAAAAAGATTTCCCTAGGGGTGCTTGCTGCACTTTTTTCAGCATCAGTTTGGGCCCACGGCGGCGCCAAGGGAACAGATACTGACCAATGTAAATTTGAGTTGGAACCAGACCATTGGATACACTACACGGCTTACCAACCTGTCGCTTTTCCAGCGGAAGAGTTTTGTGCCAGCCTCCCTCGAGAAAAAGAAGCGACCATATTAGTCTTTGATTATCAAGACCAAAAGTATAAAAATGACACCGTTGAGTTTGAAGTGACCAAAGAACCAGAAGGCACCCGTGTATTCTTTTTGGAAGGCGCCAAACATAAAAAAGGCACTGTCGAGCTGAAAATGCCTAATGGTGTGCCAGAAGCAGGTAAATACCTGATCCACATTACCTTGGTCCCTGACCAAGGCGAGAGAAAAGATGTCCACATGCAATTTTCGGCAGGTGGCGGCCTCGCTGCGTCAAAAAGCAAGGTTTTCTTATATCTACTCGCTGGCTTTGCGGGTGTGTATGTATTGTACTTGAGCAATGCGACGGTTAGAAGAGAAGTGGATAAAATCATAGGCAAGAAAGAAAAAGCATAGTTTTATTAGGCATTTGGTCCAGCCGAAGTTGTCCTTTGATATAGGCAACTGGGCTGTGCCAAACCAACGCAGAAGGTAGTAGAGGTTACAAAACGTATGGCGAAGTTTTTATCATTTGGATTATTGTCTATTTTATTTTCTGCATCGGTAATGGCAGAGGAAATAGAAGATCATACCAAGATGCTGATGGATCACGGTGATGGGCATTTAATGGAAATGTCCGGAGGTATGGTCATGGGGCAGAATACTGATAAGTTACCCGGAGGTTGCGACAGTATTTCCGAAACCAAGGAAGTTACTGTCCATGCTGGGCATAAATATGCTGAGAAATTTCCCGGCAGGATGTTTGCTTTCGATACACAAGAGCTTAACTTCAAGCCTTGCACCAAGCTTACCGTGCATTTCGTCAACGAAGATAAAATCCGCCATCAATGGATGATGCACGGCTTACCGAAGTACCTGTACCCCAAAGGCATGTTTCACCTGGAAGTTTCCGGCCCTGCAATGATTTCTGGCACCCTGATTTTGCCTCCTGGCGATAAAACCTACCTAGTCCATTGCGACATTGCCCAGCACATGGAAAAGGGCATGAAGGCGCAGTTAAAGGTAGGTGACGGTGATGGTGACTTGCCTAGCATTCCAGGTGTTACCGCGCCTGTGAACCAGGATGATTATAGTGCCGGCCTGCCAGAAGTTTTTGCTGCGGCAAAGGTAACAGAGGCAGAGATAGAAGCCGCAAATGTGGCATTGACAGCAGCAGAGACTGCTAAAAAAGCGGATCGAAAAGCAGCCGCAACTCAAACCGATTCTTTCGTGTCAGGTACGACCGTGATTGGCTTGGCGCTTGGCCTGATAATATCTGCCGTCATGGGCAGAAAATTTCAGGGCAAAAGCATTGCCGAGGTCACTGCCTATGGTTTTGATGTATTGAGGGTGGTTATAGGATTTGTCAAAGCCATGATTTCACGGTTAATCAACCTGATTTTTTCATCTAAAAATAAAACCTTGCCGAGTAAATAAACATAATCGGCATGAAAAAGCCCTGCTATTGTGTGGGGCTTTTTTTTGGCTAGGCTTTTTTGGGATAATTGAGGGCAACATACAGCCATGGCGCTTTGGGAATTATTTTTAAGTGCTTTTATCTCTTCGACCATTGCTCCCGGCGGCTCTGAAGCCGTTTTAGCTTATCTGGCATCGACGGGGAATTATCGCATTGAAAACCTGTTATTAGCCGCAACGGTAGGCAATACCTTGGGGGCCATGACCACTTGGGGACTGGGCATGTTGGCGGCAAAAAAATTTCCAGTGTCCACGCTTTTGTCAGCGGATAAACAAAAAGCATTGGATGTCGTTAAGACAAGAGGGCTATGGGCGTTATTTTTTTCCTGGTTGCCTGTGGTTGGTGATGCCTTATGTTTTGCCGGAGGTTGGTTAAAGTTACCTTTATTGTCGGCGTTTTTAATTATAATGTTGGGTAAGTTTTGCCGATATTTAGTTATCGTTTGGTTGTTCGTTTAAACCCCATTAAATCCAGAAGATAGAATAGCTCACAGTGTTACGTCATTTTCCACAACAAAACATACCTTATCCCCATAAAAAACGGGATTATTTCATTGCTGCCTTCACTTTTTTGTGTGTTGCCGTCTGTTTGATGAGTGATGCCCATGCGGGGATAGCAAAACAAAATGCCTTGGGCGTGTGCGGCTGGGTGTTCCTCATAGGTTTATTGTTGGGTGAGCCAATTGAGGTCAGGGTGCAAGTCGGCATAGCCGTAATTTTTGCCACCATTGGCGAGCATTTTGCCTCGCCTTACATGGGCGGTTATACCTATCGCTTCGGCAACGTACCCGCTTATGTCCCGCCCGGTCACGGCATGGTTTACTTAACGGCGGTCGCTTTGGCGCGTTCAGGGTTATTCTTGAGATACGCACGGGAAATCGCCAAGTTCGTGGTTATAGTCTGCGGCGCGTGGTCATTATGGGGGGTTAGCGGCATCCCAGACCAGGGCGATGCAGTTGGTGCCATGCTGTTTTGCGTGTTTTTGGCCTATCTCTTTAAAGGCCGTTCGCCCATGGTGTACCTTGCCGCATTCTTTATTACCACTTGGCTGGAACTTATCGGGACCGCCGTTGGCACCTGGAAATGGGCTGCGATTGATCCCGTGCTGGGCTGGCCGCAAGGCAATCCGCCCAGCGGCGTGGCCGCTTGGTATTGCCTGGTGGATGCTGTCGCCATAGGTGGAGCCGCGCTGGTAATGAATAGATTGAAAAATGCCCATGATTGGGTAAAATCCGCAAAATCAAGGAAAAACGCTTATCAAGGTGCAGGAAGCGAATAAACGCAAAGAATGACGGCAACTGGGTTAGAATTAGCGGCAATGGATTCTCAATCCCTTCCTGGAGGACAACAATCCTGAGCAAATTTTGCCAATGGGGCAGCAAGAATCGTCGATGAAAAACAACTACAAAGCAATAATCCATCTCTGTTGCTGAGGTGGAATAACCAACAAAGAGGAAATGCTATGGAACGTCGTGATTTTATCAGATTGGGTACAGTCGGCTTAGGTGCAACGCTTATTACACCGACACTGGCTTTGGCAAAAAATGTAAGCCTTGCGCCAGTGAGCGATATTTATTACACCAAAGAGTCGCCTGGACGCTGGAAAGACAAGGTTGCAGGGCATTTGCCGAGTATCGGAATAGAGAAGACTGGCAGCAAAACAACAATAAGGGTTGTAACCTCGCACGAAATGAAAGGATACGAACACTACATCGTCAAACATGTTTTGTTAGATAAAAACTACCAGTTCATTGAAGAACACATGTTTAATCCAGACAAGGATAAGGCAGCAATTTCAACCTTTACCCTGGATAATTATAGCGGTGCTGTTTATGCGTTGAGCATGTGCAATAAACACGACCTGTGGCTGAATGCTGCGAATGTTTAAAGCCCTAAAACTCAAATTTCAGGACAGGCTTTAGCCGTAACTTTTACCTTGCACTGTTTAATAAAAAGCCAGCAATCATCCTGCCAATATGTCGATTTCTGATATAGAAAATGGTTGTATTGTATTATTTTACAATTAGTTGGCGGCTAGCGCGTTGCTTTGAAAGCCCATGGACCAAAAAATAACCGTCACCATTATTACCTTAAATGAAGAAGAGCATATCAAAGATTGCATCGAGTCGGCATGGAAAGTAGCGGATGAAATAATTGTTGTTGACAGCCTTAGCACCGACAAGACGCGCGAAATCGCTAAAAACCTGGGTGCAAAAGTTATTGAGCAGAGTTACTTGGGTGATGGTTTGCAGAAAGACTTTGGTGTGCAATTTGCCAAAAACGACTGGATTTTGCATATAGATGCCGATGAACGCTTAGACGGCCAAATGATAAAGGAAATTCAGGACATTAATTATGCTGAAACAAACTATGATGCCTATGCTTTCCGAAGAAAAAACTATTTAGGCGCTCGGTGGCAAAAAGTTTGGTATCCCGATTATATGATTAGGCTGTATCACAAGGATCGCTGCCGTTTTTCACCCATGATCGGGCATACGTCCTTGGCAACAAAAAACTATAAACGCATGGAAGGCAACATTATCCATTATTCTTTCAAAGACTTGAGCGATTATCTTGTTCGGGCAGCGAAATACAGCAAACGTGATGCGAAAGTGCTTTTTGAAAATAATCAAAACGTCAATGTTTGGGATCCAGCGTTGCATGGCTTCGCTTCTTTTATTAAATACTTTTTCCTGAAAAAAGGTTTCATCTATGGCCTTGATGGCTTGACCGCTTCATTGCTCGGCGCATTACGGTCCTATCTAAAATATGCCCAAGTGTTAGAAATGCGCGAGAATGCCTTATTGGCAAAGCCTGATCGATAATCCAACAGTCAATTTCAACAAGGCATATTAAAGGATTCCTGGACGAGTTACATTCCGGCCATGGTTCGGCACAAGGCTCTCACGAGCTTATCGCATAACCACACAGAGATTCTTTAATGAAAAACACCCTTTGAAATGCCTTCATAAAAGAGAAAATAATTTGTATCCACAACCTTTAAACAATATCGGTATGAGTCAGCACCCATTAAAGCTAATGCAGCAGCGGTTGTTAAGTTATGGTGCGTCAGTAACGGCGCTATTTATCATCGCCATTTACTTATCGACATCCTTGGCCATCGTTATTTCCGGTGTGCTGGGATTACTTTGGTTGCTTACCGCCCAATTCCAAAAGCTACCGGCAGTCCTCAAGGATTCCCCAGTTGCCGCATGGGCATTGCTCCTGTACGCCTGTTTTTTTATCGGCTTAAGTTACGGGGATGTTCCCAGTGAGGCGGCCTTTTCTACCCTCAGAAAATATCGGGAGTTATTTTTTATTCCCCTACTGTCCTGTTTTTTTACCAATGAACGCTATCGACTTTGGGCATGGAAAGCATTCGTTATTGCATCCGTGTTGACGCTACTGGGTTCTTACCTGATGGATTTCGGTATTATGGATATACTCAGGCACAAAGCGTTTACACTTAAAAGCCGCATTACCCATAGCATTTTCATCGCTTTTTTTATGTTCTTTTGCGCCCATAAGGCATTTGACAACAAAAAACATGCCAGATGGTATTTAGTATTACTGATAGTTGGTGTTTATAATCTTTTTTTTCTCGTTGATGGCCGTACCGGGCAGTTGGTTTTTATGGTTTTGGTGCCATTATTCGCCGCCCAGCGCCTGGGCAAAAAGGGGCTGTTGGTTTCAATGAGCTTACTTATTATTCTTATGTCCCTATATTTTAGTTTTTCAGATAAATCAGTTCGAATTCATGAAGGACTGGATAACACCCAGGCTTATTTAAACCATCAGACTCAAAAAAAGCCGACTTCCATGAACATAAGGTACAAGTTCTGGGAAAATTCCCTGAAACTGGTTGCCGAAAAACCATGGCTGGGGCATGGCACCGGTAGTTTTGCACAAGAATACCAGCGAGTGACGGGGGCAAAGTTAGCCAAAGTGAAAAACCCCCATAATGAGTTTTTGTTGATTGCTGTTCAGCTCGGCCTGTTGGGTTTTGTCGTCTATTCCGGCTTCCTTTGCAGCCAGTATTACTGTTCCAGGACATTGCCCGATCCAGATAAGTGGCTGGCTCAGGGGCTTTTGTTTACATTAATTATCACCAGCCTGTTTAATAGCCCATTTCTAGATCACACCGAGGGGCATTGGTTTGCTGCCATGATAGCCCTTTGCTTTGCCCCCAACATTTCGCATGGCAAACATGAGCAACAGGCTGTTTCTTCATAATTTAGCGATAAATTGTATGTGCAGGCCCGTGCTTTCCGCCTATATAAGCTTTCGTGGCAATGAAAAAACTTATTTAAAAGACTATATATGCATATAACTTTAATTAGGCAACGTTACAATCCGTACGGTGGTGCTGAGCGGTTTCTTAGTCGTGCATTAGGCGCACTCGATAATTCAGGAATAAAAATCAGCTTGGTGACCAGGGACTGGGGGGCGATTAACGGCATTGATGTTGTGTTTTGCAACCCCTTTTATCTGGGGCGCTTATGGCGTGACTGGGGTTTTGCCCACAAAGTTTGCCAACAAGTTAAAACCGTAAAAACCGATTTGATACAAAGCCACGAACGGGTAGTGTGCTGTGATATTTACCGTGCGGGTGATGGCATACGCAAGGTGTGGTTGGAACAAAGAGCAAGAGGCCAATCTTGGCCCGCTAAAATTTGTCTTCGTTTTAGCCTCTACCACAACTATATCAAAAGGGCTGAAAAACAGGTACTTGAAAGTTCACGGTTACGTGCTGTCATTTGTAACTCCTATATGGTTCGTGGCGAGATCTTACAGAACTTCAAGATAGATGCCGCCAAAATTCATGTGATTTATAATGGCTTGGACACAAAGCTGTTTCATCCCGACATTAAGCAGAACAACAATAGCTTAAGAGTGCAATGGAATATTCCAGAGTTCGCCAATGTGTTTGTCTTTGTAGGGTCTGGATTTGAACGCAAAGGGATGTTACAGATACTTAGAGCGTTTGCAGAATTGTCGGAAAACTCTTATTTACTGGTCGCGGGTTACGATAAACGCCAGCGTTTTTATCATAAAGAGGTGGGTCGTTTAGGGATCTCAACCCGCATCAAATTTCTGGGCCCACAAAAAGACGTGCTGCCTTGTTATGCGGTTGCCGATGCCTTTGTTTTTCCTACCCTTTATGATCCTTTCCCTAACGTCGTTTTAGAAGCCATGGCTTGTGGTTTACCGGTTATCACCAGCACCAAATCTGGGGCGGCAGAGGTTATTACTGACCACCTCAATGGCTTTGTTTGTGATGCCTTTGATCTGCAAGGTTTGCAAAATGCGATGCAAATTCTTTGCGATAAAGATGTTGCTAAGGCCATGGGGACGCAGGCGAGAATCACTGCTGAAAAATATGACTTAGCAACCATGGTTGAACAGCTATCGGCACTGTATAAAAGCTTATTGCCACCGACATGAAAATAGCCCACCTACATCGTTTGGCGTTTGCGCCATTTCGCATATCAAGAGAATATTCTCTCGCTTGTTTAACTCTAAAAATCCCCTCTCCCTCTGGGAGAGGGCTAGGGTGAGGGTTGTAAATGATTGATTTTAACCCCCTCATCCCAACCTTCTCCCGAAGGGAGAAGGCACTTTTTGAATTTTTAGAGGTTTCCTTAAAGAAGACTATGACAATAGCTATTTATGATACTTATTGTGGTTCACATAACAGCGGAGACGCTATTATCATGGATGCTGTAGCCGATCACTTAAACCGCCTTTTTCCGTACGAACACAAAATTGGCTATCCTACTCATTACCCACTTAGCCTGAAAGCCATACGAAAAATAAAAAAATCCCGCATAAGTTTTGTCGGCGGCACCAATTTGTTGAGTTCCAATGTCTTTCTGCGTAGCAAAAAAAATCAGTGGGCAGTAGGGCATATCGGTGCGTTTATATTAAAAAATCATAGTATTTTGCTAGGATGTGGCTGGAAAAACTATCAGCAGCAGAGCGATATTAAAAGTAGGCTTTTTTACAAAACCATATTATCGGCAACCCATTTGCACTCGGTACGTGATAGCTACAGCGAAAAAAAAATGCACGATTTTGGTTTCATGAATGTAGTGAATACGGGTTGCCCCACGCTCTGGAAGCTGACCCCCGAACACTGCGCCACCATCCCTAAAGAAAAAGCCGATCAAGTCGTTTTTACCCTCACCGATTATCGGTGTCACCCAGAAGCCGATGCCCACATGATCCGCTTACTGTTTTCATTGTACGGCAAAGTGTATTTTTGGATTCAAGGTGCTAAGGATTTAGCTTACCTCCAAACGCTGGTTCAGAATGAAGAGTTGAAAAAAATTACCTTAATCGGCCCTTCTTTGTACGAATACGATCAACTTCTACTTAGTGTGGACAAGCTGGATTATATTGGCACCAGGCTGCACGCTGGCATTCGGGCGATACAAAAAAAACGCCGTTCTATCATTATCGGCATCGACAATCGGGCGAAAGAGATAAGCAATGATTTTAATTTAAACGTCATTGAGCGCGGCCATATTGCAAAACTATCGGAAGCGATCAAGACACCTTTTAGTACTAAAATCACGCTACCCAATGAAAACATTGCGGCATGGAAAGCGCAATTTAACAGTGCGGGAACGAGTCCTTTGTGATGAGTTGTTTCGCAATCGTCATTGATACCCTTTCTGGCGGCGGTGCCGAGCAGGTTATGTTACGCTTAGCAGCAACGCTGATTGCCCAAGGGCATAAGGTAAAATTCATAGTGATTAACCCGATTGTGTCCCATTCGATTCCGCATGACATTGAGTTAATTTTTGTACGCGAACCAGGGCTTAGTCGCGGATGGAAATGGCTCTACTATCGACGCACCGCAAAGGAACTGCAAAAAATCCTCGACGATCTAAATGCTCAGCAACCTATCGCTGCGCTGCTGTCCAATTTGCCTGAAACCGATAGGATTACTCGGCATCTGCGAGGCTACTTAGTTTTTCATTGTATCCATAGCTGTTTTTATCACAGCCAAATCAAAAATAAAAAAGGTCGAATACGTCGTTGGCTTAAGAAAAAGCGGCTGCAAAATATTTATAACAATACACAACTTATCTTTGTTTCCGAAGGCGCAAGGAAAGAATTTGAGCAACTAATCGGCGTAACGCCCGCTTCTTCCCAAGTTATATACAACCCCTTCCCCATCGCGGAAATTCAACAACTTGCCAAGGCGCATCCAATTGATTATAAAAATTATTTTGTCCATGTTGGGCGATTCAATCGACTTAAGAGGCATGACAAATTATTGCAAATTTATGCAGAAAGCGGCTTAACTAATCCATTGCTTTTGATAGGTGAAGGAACCGCCGAACAAACCAATGACATCAAACAACTAATCCATCGCTATGGTTTGGAAAACCAAGTCGTGATTACTGGATTCCAACAAAATCCCTTTCCCTATATCTACCAAGCCATTGCTTTGTTACTGACTTCAGATTACGAAGGCTTGCCGACAGTTATCATTGAGGCGTTAATTTGCGGCACTCCGGTCGTTTCTTACGATTGTCCGTCGGGCCCGAGGGAAATTCTTGCAGGAAGCTTGCGGGAATTTCTGATTCCTGTTGATGATTCAGCCCAATTTATAGATAAGATAAAAGCACTTGCCACAAAGCCACGGAAAATATCGCCAGAAAATGCCAACCTAAACCGATTTGAAGCGACAAACATTGCGAATCAATATATTGCCGCAGTACAAAAAATTAAAGTTGCTCATCTTTAATTCACATAGTCATGACGGGAACTACTCGTTTAAAAAGTAGGCATAATGCTTACAAGTGGGCTTTTGATATAAAATGCGCTTGCTTTAAAGCATGGAATAACCCATAGATGCTTAAAGTCGTCTCCACATGCTGACAATATGTTTGCAGCCTGAAAATTCTAGCACCATGTTTAGCTAGGGCTGTGGACATATAAAATAGTTAAGGAAATATGAAAAAATCTGAAGTAAGCATCCTAGTCTATAAGCGATTATTAACCTATGTGACACCACATCGGTTGTTTTTTGCCATCAGTATTTTTGGTTTTTCCATTTATTCCGGTACCCAGTCCCTGTTGGTGGTATTAATCCGGCATATTGTTGATACCTTACAAACTGACACGCGGGAAGGAATGTTTTATTTGCCCTTGTTTTTCAGTTGCGTATTTGTCGTTCAAGGGATTGGTACGTATTTAGGCAACTATTTTCTGGCGAAAGTATCGACTAACGTCGTCCACGCCTTACGCTGCGAGATATTCGACAAGTACACGGTGTTGCCCACCGCATTCTTCGATGCCAATAACAGCGGTTATCTCATTTCCAGGATTACCAACAATGTCGGCGAAATGACTAAAGCCAGCACGGACGCAATACGTACTTTTGTAAGGGAAGGTTTGACTGTATTGGGGCTGTTGATTTATCTGTTCTATTCCAATTGGATGCTGTCTCTCGTTTTCGTTGCTATTACGCCGATTATCGTATTATTGGTTAAATATGTCAGCAAGCGGCTCAGGACGATCAGCAGAAGAATCCAGAATTCGATTGGCGACATAACCCATATCACGTCAGAACTGGTTACCGGACACCGCATCGTGCGCGGCTATGGCGGGGAGGAATACGAACGCCGACGGTTTTTGGAAAGCAGCTTATATAACCGGCGGCAATCGTTAAAACTCGCCACCACAACGGCGATACACAACCCCATCATGCAATTTATAATTGCCATAGCCTTATCTTTTTTGATGTATATGGCGTTGATTTTTATGAAGCAGGCCAGTGTCGGTGAGTTTATTGCTTACCTGATGGCGGCCATTTTATTGCAGCGGCCAATAAGGCAGTTGAGCGATGCCAACAGCGACATTCAAAAGGGCATAGCAGCGGCACAAACAATATTTGAGATTTTGGATGTGCCGGGTGAAGTCGATGAAGGAACTTATCGAGTCGAAAAAGCCAAGGGTGCGTTGGAATTCAAAAACCTGTCTTTTAATTATGCAGGGTCAAAAGAACCCGCATTGATCGACATTAGTTTCAAGGCCGAACCTGGACAAACAATCGCGCTAGTCGGTTCCTCTGGGGGCGGGAAAAGCACACTGGTGAATTTAGTGTCGCGTTTTTACCAACATAAAACAGGTGAAATCTTGCTGGACGGCGTTGAAATCAATACCTACCAACTGGCTAATCTGCGGAAACAACAAGCGTTGGTTACCCAGAATGTCACCTTATTCAATGATACGATAGCCAATAATATCGCCTATGGCTCGTTGGCTAACGCCAGTCGAGACCAGATTATTGCCGCAGCCACCGATGCTTATGCCATGGAATTTATTAGCAAGATGGAACATGGGCTGGACACCCAAATCGGCGAAAATGGCGTGAAACTGTCCGGTGGACAACGACAACGTCTGGCATTGGCGCGAGCATTGCTTAAAGATGCCCCCATCCTTATTCTCGATGAGGCGACATCGGCATTGGATACCGCGTCGGAGCGGTACATCCAAAAAGCCCTGCAAAAGGTGATGAGCAACCGGACGACCTTAGTGATTGCCCACAGGTTATCGACAATTGAAAAAGCCGACCTCATTCTGGTCATGGAACATGGCCGTATTGTGGAAAGGGGCGCTCATCAGGAGTTGATAGCAAAAAATGGTGCTTATGCACGATTGCATCATATTCAATTCGATAAGGATATCGAACATACCCACAAAAACGTGGATGTCACCCAGATCGAGGTATAAATGCTCATTACGAAGCTAAGGAATTTAATGTGAAGACATTTTTGTCGGTACTTACCCAACACCAAGTCGTACTGGAGCAGCTCGCCAATAATAACGATGAAATTGAAGCGGCTGGCGCGTTGCTGATTAACACTTTGAAGCAAGGTGGAAAAATCCTGCTCTGCGGCAATGGCGGCAGTGCGGCTGATTGCCAACATATTGCGGCGGAATTTGTCGTTCGTTATGAAAAAAAACGTCAGGCATTAGCCGCTATTGCGTTAACGACCGACACCTCAATCTTAACGGCTTCTGCCAACGATTTTAATTTTGACTCAATTTTTTCCCGCCAAGTTGAAGCGCTGGGCAATGCTAACGATTGCCTGATAGCCATTTCCACGTCCGGCCGCAGCGCCAATGTCATTGCTGCCGCCAAAGCGGCAAAATCCAAAGGTATGATTGTGATTGGCATGACCGGAAACGAAGAGAGCGAACTCAGCCAGTTGGCATCCATGACGATCAAAGCCCCATCTAACATAACTGCACGAATACAAGAAGCCCACATCGTCATCGGACATTGGTGGTGTGCGGTTGTAGAAGACATATTCAGTCAGGAGGCACTCGATGCTGGCAAAGATGCCTGATTTTTCCAAAGCCCGCGTTTTAGTTATCGGCGATGTCATGCTTGACCGCTATTGGTCTGGCAAGGCAGCACGAATTTCTCCTGAAGCGCCCGTTCCGGTGGTGCATGTCAAGACCATCGAAGACCGGGTCGGCGGTGCAGGCAACGTGGCACTCAATATTGCCAAACTGGGCGGCAAGGTGACCTTGTTAGCCGTAGTTGGCGATGATGTCGAAGGCCAGACAATCAGACGCTTATTGGAAGCGGAAGGCGTAACTTGCGAGTTTGTGGTTGAAAAAACCGTACGCAGCATCTGCAAGTTACGTGTTATGGCCCAGCATCAGCAATTGATCCGCGTCGATTTTGAGGAATCACCGCTTAAATTTGATGAAGAGGCTTTGTTTGCGCGGCTGGGTCAGCATTTACCCGAACATAAAGTGCTGGTCTTGTCGGATTACGGTAAAGGTACATTAGCTAATGCCTCAGAGTATATTCATGCAGCGAAGCAAGCAGGGCTTAAGGTGTTGGTTGACCCAAAAGGCGTGGGTTACTACCGTTATGCTAAAGCCGACCTGATCACACCTAATTTGTCAGAATTGCAGGCCGTAGTTGGTGTTTGTGAAGATGAACAGGGCCTAATTGAAAAAGGCCGCGAACTTTTAGGGCGGCACCAGATCCCCTCGCTGTTGTTGACACGCGGCGAAGCGGGCGTGACGCTGATACAGGAAAATGAGGCATATTCCTTGCCCGCCCAGGCCAAGGACGTGTTCGATGTAACGGGTGCAGGAGATACGGTAATTGCCGTCATGGCTTTAGGCGTGGCACTCGATATGCCTTTAATTGAGGCTATGTATCTGGCAAATTTAGCAGGCGGTATTGTCGTTGGCAAATTGGGTACATCAACTGTTTCCACGCTGGAATTGTCCCGCGCCATGCATGGTGACAGGGATTCCATGTATGGCATTGTTACGGAAGATGAATTGGCACAGCTTATTGCCAGGGCAAAGGCCCATGACGAACGCATTATCATGACTAATGGTTGCTTTGATTTGCTACATGCAGGGCATGTGACTTATTTGCAACAGGCAAAAGCCTTGGGTGATCGTTTGATTTTAGCCGTCAATTCGGACGCTTCCGTTAAAAAGCTCAAAGGAGACTCGCGGCCTATTAACGGGTTGCAAGAACGCATGACCGTCCTAGCTGCGTTGGCTTGTGTGGACTGGGTGGTTTCATTTGAAGAAGAAACGCCTGAGCGATTGTATTGTAGGCTGTTGCCGGATGTCATTGTAAAAGGCGGTGATTACAGTTCTGGGCAAGTTGCTGGTGGTGATTGTGTCATTAAGGCGGGTGGTAAGGTAAAAATTTTACAATTTGTAGATGGGCAATCGACAACGGCAATGATTAACAAGGCGAGGGCAACGGAATGATTGTAGTGACTGGCGGCGCAGGGTTTATAGGCAGCAACCTAATACGTGCATTAAACAGGCGCGGCGAAAGCAATATATTATTGGTTGATAATCTGGCAAATGGCCGAAAAATGCACAATATAGCCGACCTTAATATTGCTGATTACATCGACAAAATGCAGTTTATAGAAAAAATCGACTCGCCAAGTTTTTTTAATGGCATACAAGCCGTATTTCACCAGGGTGCATGTTCCGCAACCACCGAATGGGATGGGCAGTATGTCATGATGAATAATTATGATTATTCCAAACGCCTCTTGCATCGTTGCATCCAAAGCAATATACCCTTTATCTATGCCTCATCCGCTTCTGTGTACGGGACTGGCAAACAGGGCTTTCGCGTAGACCGTAGCTGCGAACATCCTATCAATATGTACGCCTATTCAAAATTTCAATTTGATCAATATGTCAGGCAAATTTTGCCGGAAACAACAAGCCCGGTTGTCGGGCTACGTTATTTTAATGTCTACGGCCCAAGAGAACAGCATAAAGGCGCAATGAGCAGCACCGCATTCCATTTTAATCGGCAAATAATAGAGCAGAAAAAAGCCAAGTTGTTTGAAGGTTGTGACGGTTTTGCCAATGGTGAACAACGGCGTGACTTCGTTTATGTAGATGATGTTGTCGATGTGAATGTGTGGTTTATGGATAACCCAGGGCAGCGCGGCATTTACAACGTAGGGACAGGCAAGGCCGAGACCTTCAACGCGGTTGCCCAAGCTGTTATAGCTTGGCACAAGCAAGGAAGCATTGAATATATTACCTTCCCGGAACATTTGCAGGGCGCATACCAAAGCTATACCCAGGCAGATATTTCGGGTCTAAGGCAAGCGGGATATGACAAGGATTTTTTGGATGTTAAGCAAGGTGTCGGAAGCTATTTGGATAGCTTGAATCCCCCAAAGTGACTTCTCATTACTACGCAAACCTGTAGTTATCAGGGAGGGCAAGCTACGTCATAGTTTGCCCTCTATTTTGCTATCCATAAGGTGGGTCACCAAACGGGGAAGCATCCTGTTTATAAATAGGACGGCGGGAAATGCTATAGGATTCAATCTTGGCTCTTCTTCTCAGCGCGCCAGGATTCTCCAGGCTTTGGCAACCGACCTAAATCGTCAATTACCGTGATGCAATGGGGCTGGGTATCCGACCATTCCCACAACACCAAATTGCGGTTTTCTTCCTTACAACCTGGCGCATAGCTTTGTGTGATAGCGCCGACGATACCCGTGCCTTGCAATTGTTCGGCAAGCGCCCAAGTAGGCGGTTCCTGTTTTTGCGTCGCCATGTCTTCCCAGGCGCAAGCTAAACTCGCTGTCGTTTGCCCTAACAAATTCTGGATTTTGGTCTGCGTTAAATCCACCAGGTCGGTGCAATCAACTTGATACGCGATTAAGGTCGTGGGTTGCGGTTTGAAGGGAAAGCCTTGTTGCGCCTCCATCCATGCCGTGGTTGGATCTAATGAAGTGTACAGTGCGGATTTGCCGGGTCGGTTAAAGCGTCCACCGTGACGTTTCGCCCCTTCCCCCGAAAGCGGTTGGTAAGACCACATGGGGTGATGAGCGCGGTAAACAATGCCGGAAAACTCAGTGGTGGGTATTTTCAAGCATAGCCGCCGTCGGCAATGCGGGAAAGATAGGCTTTAACGGCATCGGCGCGGCCTTCCTTGACGAGGTCTTCTGCGGTTTTGTCGCCAAAGGAAGGGATAGGCTGTGACCGAAACCAGGCAAAAGCCCGCCCGGCACTGCCAGACCAGTCGCTGACACGATTGATGATTTCGACAGTATCCCGCAATCTGGCTTGGGTTGCCCTGCTTTTGACCCGTGCGCTTTTGGAAACGGAATCATGCGACAAGCCGGTAACATCTGCCAAGTCGTGTTGGGTAATATGCAAGGCTTTGGCGAGGGAATTGGCGGCTACATAACCTTTATCGTTAATAACGTAATGTAAGAATTCAATATTGCTCATAATGCCTATTATTTTGTACGTGATTAGGGCATTATTATAAGGCGGCTATCTATGAATGTCCATAATTTCAATGCCGATTGCAGGGATACCTTATTCCTGCAACAAGTGTTGGGCGTGTTCTTCCAAATCCGGCTGCGTACCAAAACTGCAATCCCTGAGGATTCCGTTTTTATCGACCAAAATGTGGGAAGGCGTTCCTTTCAGGTCAAACAGTTCAAAAGTCTGGGCGTGATACTCCAGTTTTTGCAGATAAGCCCGTGCCCGTCGCAAGGTATCTTCTTGGTAAGCTTTAGACTGTTGCCGATAATTGGGGATATGTTCTTCAATAAACGCAGTGATTTCATCTTCGCTAATTTCAGTATCCCGCTTTGTTAGCCTGTCCATCGCCAAAGGGAAAGGTATGTTGAAAGGCAAGCGCCCCGCCGTCAAGATGCCGTGCTGGTCTAACGTATTGAAAGTTTCGCCTATGACCTCTTGTTTTTCGACAAGACGAAGCAGGTTTTCCAGGGTATTTTTATCGAAATCTTCAAATGCCGTGGCTATGCCAAGTACGGTCAAACCTTTGTCTGAATAGCGTTGATGCAAGTCTAGTGCTTGTGGTAAGGCGTACAAAAAACAGCCGGGGCAGTTGACTTGAAAGACTTCCAGTAAGACGACTTTGCCCGTAAGTTGATCGAAATTAGTCGGCCCGCCTTGAACCCAATCGGATACCGAAAATAAAGGCGCTTTTTGGCCGATACTTGCTTTTATCAAGACGTTTGGCGAACAGGATTGGACGAAGATGCCAGATCTAGCTGTCCTGCCGTTTGTTGTCTGCGTTGTAACTTGGCTTCTCGTTTGGCTATCAACGCCTTGGCTGCATCCGAACCGATGTGGGTTTCACCGCGTTGTTTAGCCAGTCCGATCTGTTTTTCACGTTCCGCAAAGCGTAGTTTCTGCTCAGGAGTTTTTTTGCCGTAGCAATGTGGGCAACTAACGCCTTTTTCATAGGTAGGGCCGGCTTTATCCGCCTCGGTAATAGGCATACGGCAGGCGTTGCACTGGTCGTAACCGCCTTTTTCCAGCTTGAGGTTAACCGTCACCCGCTCGTCAAAAACAAAGCATTCACCTTGCCAAAGGGTTTCTTGCTCAGGCACTTCTTCCAGATACTTAAGGATGCCACCTTTGAGGTGATAGACTTCGTCAAAGCCCTGTTCTTTTAGGTAAGCGGTTGATTTTTCGCAGCGAATGCCACCGGTGCAAAACATGGCGACTTTTTTGTGTTTCTCAGGGTTAAGATGATCTTTTACGTACTGGGGAAATTCGCGGAAACTTTCCGTGTTTGGGTTGATGGCATGTTGGAACGTACCGACTTGGTACTCGTAATCGTTACGCGTATCAATAAGCAAAACTTCAGGGTCAGAGATCAGTCGGTTCCAATCTTTTGGCATTACGTAAGTACCGACGACTTGTTTAGGGTCGATACCTTCAACGCCCATCGTGACGATTTCGTTTTTGAGTTTGACTTTGGTGCGGTTAAAGGGCGGGATGTTGGTGTAGGATTCCTTACAGTCGATTTCTGCCAAACGCGGATCAGCCCTCAACCAAGCAAGCAAAGCATCAATAGCTGGACGTGTGCCTGCTACCGTGCCATTGATACCTTCACGGGCAAGCAAGAGCGTTCCCCTGACTTGGTGGCTTTCCATGGCATCAAGCAAAGGTTGCCGTAATTGTTGATAATCCGGTAAGGTGACAAATTTATACAGGGCGCAGCAGACGACGATTTTGGACATACTGGGTAAAGCTGAGGTAGAAAATTGGGTGCTGATTAGAGAAACTTGGCGCTCGAAGCATTTACACTTGTTAGAGAAACTTGGCGCTCGAAGCATTTACACTTGCGATTGTAAGTAATTTTGTATGCCAATGCTACCGATTAGCTCAAACTGCGTTTCCAGCCAATCAACATGTTCCTCTTCATTTTCAAGGATATGTTGGAAAACTTCCCTGGAAAT
>JAYVGW010000100.1:0-20814 GCA_043771735.1 Methyloglobulus sp. | reverse complement strand
CTGATTTCTTTGCTGATGCCGGAAAAGCTAACGCGGCCTGTACGCGCTAAGGGATCGCTGTCATTAGACAGACTGATAATTTGTCCGGGAATGGCTAGGCACATCGTTATTATCCAATATATTTTGCGGCATATAACTGACCGAGAGCCAGTCCGCCGTCGTTAGGCGGTATTTTTTCATGACAGTATACGTTAAAGCCAGCTGTATTTAATTTCCTGACGGCTTTTTCCACAAGATAGGCGTTTTGAAAGCAGCCACCGCTGAGAACGATATTTTTTTGCCCGGCCCGCTCGGCAATAGCAAGCATTATTTCTGCCAAGGTGTTGTGGAATTTAGCGGCGATGAGTTCTGGCGTGATGTGCGCGGTGTCTTTTAGCAGTTGCTCTATGGTGATTCGCCAGTCAATAACGATGGGATCGCCGTGGTTTAGTCGGAATTGATAGCACTGGTCAGATCGCATTGATCCCGCGCTTTTTTCCAGGGCCATTGCCGCTTGGCCTTCGTATTGATTGATCTGGCACAGCCCCAGGAGGCTTGCGACCCCATCAAATAAACGTCCGACGCTGGTGGTGCGTGGACAATTGAGTTGTTTGGTTAATGCCGGTTGCAATAACAGTAATTCCTGTGCGGTAAAGGGTAGGGCAGGGCGATCAAATGCACTTTCCGCAAAGATTTCGTAGAGTAAGCCTAATGCGGCGCGTCTGGGTTCCTGAATGGCTTTAACACCACCGGGCAATGAAAAGGCGCGCAAATGCGCGTAGCGTTGAAAGCCTTGATGGGTAATGAGCAAAAACTCGCCGCCCCACAGCGTGTTGTCGGTACCCAAGCCCGAGCCATCCCAGGCAATGCCCAATACCGGCGGCTCAAGCCCATGTTCGGCCATGCACGATAGCGTGTGGGCATAATGATGCTGTACAGGGTGTTTCTCTCCGCCTAGCTGGTCTGCACTGTGGCTGCTGGTATAGCCTTTGTGCAGGTCGTGCATGATTTTTGCCGGTGTGATTTGATAAAACTGCTGCAAATTCGTTAGCGTTGCCTGGAATTGCTGTTGTGACGCTTCCGAATCCAGATCACCCAAGTGTTGGCTTAGAATGATGTGCCGATCATGGCTGACGGCGATGGTGTTTTTTAACTGTCCGCCCACTGCCAGCGTGTCAGGTAGGGCTGTCTTTAAGCTGATAGGTAGCGGCGTGTAACCCCTGGCTCGGCGCAGCACGGTGATTTTGCCGTTGATTAACCGGACAATTGAATCATCCAATGGGCGCAGGATAGGCCGGTCATGGGTCAGAAAGTAATCGGCAATACCTGCAAGCCGAGTTAATGCTTGACGGTCATCTATACAAATAGGTTCGTTTTGGCGGTTACCGCTGGTTGCGACTACCGGAGAGCCAAAGTTGTGCAGCAGAAGATGATGTAACGGCGAGTAGGGTAGCATGATGCCGAGCAGATTGCTGTCAGGTGCTACCGCATTGGCAAGCTGCCCGGTGTCCTTGCGTCTCAATAACACAATAGGTGCGGCGGGTGATGTCAGCGCCGCTTGTTCAAGCGCATTGATAAAACAAAGCTGCTGCACATTTGCCAAATCAGCAACCATCAGCGCAAAGGGCTTTTGCGGGCGATGCTTGCGTTGTCTAAGGCGTTCAATGGCCTGCTGATTGGTGGCATCAACCAGCACACAATAGCCGCCTATGCCTTTTAGGGCAATGATTTTTCCGGCGTGTAAATACTGGCTTGCGATTAGTAATGCGCGGTGTTTTTCGGCTAATAACTGTCCTGAATCATCAAGCACAAACAACTGAGGGCCGCAGTTTGGACATGCGATAGTTTGGGCATGAAAACGCCGGTTATCTATGGATTGATAGTCTTGCTTGCAGTCATGGCAGATTTTGAATTCAGCCATGCTGGTTTGGTTTCGATCATAAGGCTGCCTGGCCATAATGCTGTAGCGCGGGCCGCAGTGGCAACAACTGGTAAACGGATAGTTATAGTATCGGCTGGCGGGATCAAAAATATCGCGAATACAATCCGGGCAGGTGGCTATATCGGGTAATACAAAAACCGATTGTTTGCCGTCAGCAATACTGGCTTTAATCTGAAAATCACAAAAACCAGCCAGGGGTTGGCGCGTTATGGACAGTGATTTTATTTCCGCAAAAGGTGGCAGTTGCTTATTCAGGCAGTCAAGAAACAATTGTTGTTGTTCGGGAGCGCCTTCAATAACTACGGTTGCGCCGCCATTGGTGTTAGCAACCCAGCCGTGTTGCTGGTGTTGCCGGGCAAGCCGAACAATAAACGGACGGAATCCCAGCCCCTGGACGAAGCCTTTAACTTTTATGTTTAAATGGTCTTTGTTAATACTGGAGCCTTTTGTCGGGGGCATAAGCGGTTTTGTGGTGGAAATGATTATATAGGTATGATGCGTTTCCTTTGTAAAATAATGGTATGGTTCTTTCTGTTCCGAGGGCGACCCTTTCGATGGCAGTTACTTTGGCCTGGTTGATGTGGGTCAAGTTGATTCTGTTATCAGCCAGTTTTTATAGTGTTGTAATCAATTTCTGCCTAGTTCCACAGGTTAAAGTTTGTAGATATAGCTAGCACAAACTAGAATAGTGCTAACCTGTTATTGTTTTTGACGTCGTTAAGCAGTCACAGCATTTTTTACAACAATCCAAGGCGTTAACCTTAATGAGTTCACACGCGTTTAACCTGTCAAAACCATTCCCGCCCTCCCCAACGCCAAGCAATTTGCCATTGCCGTTTAGCATCGACGAAATGGATTTTTCGGGATGGCTGTCCACGCTTGCAAAAGCAAATGATATGGCAAAATGCCAGCGAATTTTTCAGGTATTACAAACCCTGAACAATGCTTATCCCCCCGAGCGTAAACTTATTCCCGGTAGGACGCGGCTGTTTTTTCTGGAAAAAATGGGTTCGGTGCTGATGCCGGCCACGGCAATGCTGACCATTTTTCCAAACACTTCCGATTCGTCTTCAGAAGTGAATGAACAGGAGTCGGCCAGCAGTCAAATTTCGGCCTGGAGTAGCCTGGAGCTGGGCAACGCGTACTCGTTATTAAGCCAGGAAGATTGGTTTAAAGATGACGGATATTATTCTACAGAAGAAAAGTCATTGATCTTGAGTAATGGCATCCAGGCGATGGGCTGGGGATTGTTGTATATTTCCCAGACTTATACCAAGCCTTATGTGTATTTTTGGCATAAATGTTTTCAATTTTACCGGCTTGCCCGGCTTAACCGTCTAACTGACAGTGAATTTAACCCGGATGCACAAGCTATTGATAATGCTTTTAAACGCGTTCTCGTCTTCGCCCTGAGCAATACCAACCAGTTTTCACCCCAGGATATGCGGATGATCCATGACTTATTAGGGCATTACGGATATTATGCCAGCTTCTTGAAGGCGGTGCCAAAGAAGAAGTTCAAAGGTATTCCATCTATCCATCTGAAAGGTAATGGGCCGCCGGCGTTGGGCGACGATAAATTAGATGCCCAGGATGATCCAGACCAGCTGTATATCGCTATGGTCACCGTCGCCAGCAAAATCCTTGAAGCGACGTACGACAAACACGCTCGGCATCTTCCAACGGATCGCTTAATGTTGCTGCGCCTAGCCAAGACATTAACCCTAAGTGAGCAAAGAAAAGATCGCCGGGAAGAGGCTAAAGGCGACCATCTTGGGACGATGGGTTTTGGCAATATTGTTGAGTTTTTACGCAATAAGGAACTTCAGGCACAAGGCATAGCTGCATCATCCACCATCGGGTCTTTGGACCCAAGCCGTCCTGGAGAATTGCGTAAGCTGGATTTTGGAATATCCGGCATTGACAGCAACCGTAGGGATGCCGATACAGGTGATAAAACCGAAAAATTAGCAGAAAAAGACCCTTCCATCGCTTTCCAAGTGATTGAATTTACAGATCCATCAGAGATATGGCAAAGCGGCAATCAAGCCAATTATCAAACCAATATGCGTCTTGTTGACAAAAGCAAAAAGGGTTATGGTTTACTGTGGACAGACAATAAAATAAAACCCAAAGTCGGAAACATTATCGGCATAGCACACAAAACCCTTACGCTTGGCCTGATCCGATGGTTGGCGCAATCAAAAGAAACCGGCATGTTTATGGGCGTGGAATTGCTGGACACCAATGCTACGACCGTCAAGGTAACTAATCCCGGTTATCCTGACAATGAGGTTAGCGCTATTTATTTGCCGGGCGGGGGAGCTGTCAAGCAGTCTGCGAGTTTGATTTTTTTAAATAAAGGCTTTAAGCCTGAAGAATTTATTTTCCTGAACAAAAATCATAAAAATATGCGTTATCGACTGACTAAGCAGCTTCATATAACTTCATTTATCAATCATGTAGAAGTGGTTCGCTCGCATTAAGCGATGGAATCTAGGCTAGCGGAATTATTATGGCACTGTTTCTGGTATGTCCTTATGCGGAGTATTTTTCCGCATTCACTTTTTCCAGGCCAGAGAATAGCCCGAACACAATATGTGAAATGCCCGTATACAGGAAAAACACAGGGATATTGTTGTCGATGGGAACGCTGTTGATTTTTCCGTAAAAAGCCAGGGAACCCAACATCATGATCAGAAAATAACCCACGAATCCCATCATTTTGGGCTGATGGGTAGCAAAGCAGTACAGACAAATCACCACTTCTGTCATGGCAAGGTAAAGCAATGCCATACGTAAGTTATTGTGCATGATGCCAAACAGCTCCTCGTTGAACTCAAAAATACTGTAATTTTCGGTTATCGCGGTCACGCCGCCGTAGACTAACACCATGACTGAAATATAAAAATTGGCATCAGTGATAAACTTGCCTACTTTCATGGCGTTAAAATTGATTATGCTCATCTGCATTATTACCTGCTGATAAAAAAAGCACCCCCCACACGAGTTGGGAGGGCTATAGAGGAGGACATTAGGGTTTACGGCTTAAAACACGTTCTTAGTGAACCGTATATCCCATTTGCTTATATGAACGTGCATAGGCACGTTGACCTTATCAAGTAATCAAATAGAATAAATCCTTAGCGACAACTTACTGCTCGAAAGCGCACCTGTCAAGTTATATTGGTACAATACATGGACAAAATATTGTTCGGACTAAATTAAGAATCTTTTTTGTCGCATGAATCAGAGGTTCTTATAACGCTCTTTCGCTATCTGGCTCTCACGGGCATGGTCGAGCATGGGTGCAGGGTAGGGGGCATCTACGTGTTTGCTGTACCATTTATGGATGATGGTGGCAGGGATTCCATTAAGCTCGGGTATCCAGCGATAGATATACTGACAATCCGGGTCAAACTTCTGCTGTTGTAGCCAAGGGTTGAATATCCTGAAATAAGGCTGGGCATCGCAACCTGTCGAGGCCGCCCATTGCCAGTTGCCATTATTCACCGCAGGATCGTAATCGACCAGATGCTGGGCGAAATAACGCTCACCCCAACGCCAACTGATATGCAGGTCTTTGGTCAGGAACGAAGCGACTATCATCCGTACGCGGTTGTGCATAAAACCAGTCGCATTAAGCTCTCGCATACCTGCATCAACTATTGGAAAGCCAGTCGTGCCTTCAGCCCAGCGTTGAAAATGACCGCGATTGTTATCCCAAACCAAGTTGTCATACTGAGGGTGGAACGCTTTGCCAAAAACATGCGGGTAATGAAAGGCGATATGGGTGAAAAAATCACGCCAGTAAAGTTGCCGTAGCAAAGGGTGTTCAGGGCTTAATTGCTGCACAATCGCGTAATACACTTCCCGTACTGAACACGTACCGAATTTTAAATGTGCCGACAATCGACTGGTCGCATCCAAGAAAGGGTAATCACGTTGTGCTTGGTAATTGGCTTGTTTAGTTAGCTGGCCAAGTATGATAAGCGCTTGCTTGCGGCCACCTGGGGGGGTATTTGCGATGGTTTCAGTGTGCGGGGAAACTCAATTGGACAATACCCGATTCCCCATCAACCGCCATAAAGCTTGGCTTTTCCAGCGCATTGGGCAGAGGAACGGGGAATTGGCGGGCATTGTTGTAGAAGGCCGTGAACACTTTGTAAGGCGCATGGTTACCTTTAAGCGCCTGTTCTGGCTCAGTCAACAAGCAATCGGGGACAACGTGGAAGTCAATGCCTAAGTCCTGGCAAACTTGCGCCAATTCGGCATCACGCCTCCGGCTGAATGGCGTGTAATCGCGATTGATAAACACCGCTTGGATGGAATGTTGCTGGACTGCCTGTTTTACCGTATCGGCAGGCAAGGCATCATAAAATGCAAGCCCAGAGCCGATGGCTTGAAAAGCCTGTTGCAGGTCAGCCAGGGACTGCACCATAAATTGCAACGCAGGTCGGCTTTGGTAAGGGTGTTTTGTTATCTGCCTGGGATCAAAGATAAAGCAAGGCAATACATGGACTGAAGCCCGTAGAGCTTGGTTTAGGCCGGAATTGTCCTGGATTCTTAAGTCGCGACGGAATATGAACAATGAGGTTGAGTACCGATTCATATTCCTCGTTGTTGGCCGTAAAAGGCTAAAACCTAACCTAAAGCATGTATTTTTCTTAGCTGTGCACGGAGCTTTTCTATGCGTTTACGGTTAACGCCAAAATCGCTGTGGCCCCGCCTTGATGCCGAGCGGATGTGAATGACACCGGCTTCCACATCGAGAATGGCATCTATGTCATCAACGAATTGCAACACCAGGCTGGTTGCCTCGGCATGTAGCGTATCTTCGGTCTCGTGGGTAATTATCATGCGGTCATGTGCAACAATCGCTTTCCTTAGCTCCGCCCAAGCAAATTTTGGGTCATCGGAAATTTTAAATGGCAAAATGTAATGGGGCTTGTCTGTTGCCTGGCTGGACACACAATTCGGCGTATCAAGGCATGGCGGCAACTTCTTTTTTTCAAGTGTATCGGCGGCGTACGTTGTCATGGTAATTGTCATAATAATAAAAAAGAGGCTAAGTTCCATATTAAGGCGTATCACGGCTGGCTGTTTCGGTTGACTGTCGGCTTAGGAGCAGGGAAATTTTTTGACGGTTTCAAGGCTTGTTTCCATTCCAAATCAAATGGTTAAATTCTAGTCCTGCTTTCGGGTATCGGCTAAGTATTGTCACGGGAGCATCTTGGCTAAAGCAACCAAGCTAAACCCCAATTTGCCATAAATACCAACAACGTCAAACCTTTGTTACTATTTCGGGTGCAGAAGTTTGCGTGTTCCCTTGTTATTTTGGAATTCGATGGTAGATTTTAACGCAGCAGTTAACTAAATCAAATGATGAAAAAAATCCCAGTCGGTATCAGCAGTTGCCTACTTGGCCAGCCCGTGCGTTATGATGGCGGCCATAAGCGTGATTCGTATATTGCCGGAACATTGGCACAATACTTTGATTTTCAAGTTTTTTGCCCAGAAGTGGCCATAGGGATGGGTACGCCCAGGCCGACGATCCAACTCGTGGGCATGGGTAAGGAAATACGCAGTTTAGGCGTAAAAAATCCCGATATTGATGTTACCGGCCAGTTACGCGATTACGCCAACCAACAAAAATCGGTGCATGACAGTTTGTGTGGTTACATCTTGAAAAAAGATTCACCCAGTTGCGGTATGGAGCGGGTTAAGGTCTACGTCAACAGTCAACCCCAAAAAATGGGGGTGGGCATCTATGCCGACGCAATGATGCGCAATAATCCTTTGCTGCCTGTCGAAGAGGAAGGGCGGCTCGGTGATCCCAGGCTGCGCGAGAACTTTATCCAGCGCGTTTATGTACTGTACCGGTGGAAACGGCTTATGGCGGAAGGGTTGACTGTTGGCGGCTTGACCCGTTTTCATGCGCGGCACAAACTGATTATCATGAGCCACGAAAATTATGTCGATTTAGGGCGGTTATTGGCGACTGTCACCAAAGCCAATCTGAATGAAGTCGCAAGCAGCTATATTGCCCAGTTGATGCTCACTTTAAAAAAAGTCGCAAGCCGGGAAAATCATGTCAACGTGCTACAGCATATTCAGGGGTATTTAAAGAAAGAGCTGGATGCCGATGACAAGGCCGAACTGTGCGAAGTCATCGAACGTTACCGGCAAGGCGAAGTGCCGCTTATTGTGCCGTTAACCTTGCTAAAACACCATTTCAGGAAGAATCCTGATCCTTATATAGAGGATTCCTATTATATGTCCCCATATCCACAAGAATTACAGCTCATCAATAATATTTAAACGACGGGAGACATAAGCGATGGCAAAAATCCTTATAGTGGGTTGCGGCGCAATAGGTTACGAGCTGGCAAGCACTTTGGCAGATTTAGGGCATGAGGTGGTCGGGTTAAAGCGCAACCCGCCGACTGAAAACCAGGGAAAATTTAACTATTTTCGTGCAGACATCACCGTATCGGCAGATTTGGAAGCGTTAGATACGGATTTTGAACACATTTTCTTTATTGTTTCCACCGATAGCCGTAACGAAAACAGCTACCATGACATTTACGGCACAGGCATCGACAACTTACTCAACAAACTAGGGCGATCCGGTTCACAAGCATCGTGGATTTTTGTGTCTTCAACCAGTGTCTATGGCCAAAACCAAGGGGAATGGGTCGATGAAAATTCTATCACCGTGCCGACTAAAAGCACGAGCCTGAAAATCGTCAATGCTGAACAAAAGCTGATGGCAAGCAACCCTGCCAATGTTGTCGTGCGCTTTTCGGGCATTTACGGGCCGGGACGGGAGTATCTGGTTAGAATGGCAAAACAAACGCCGTCGATTCAGCAAAAGCCGCCTTATTTTACCAATAGAATCCATCAGAGTGATTGCGTGGGTGTATTGGTTTTTTTGCTTGAACAACGCTTGGCTGGTGTTAGCCTTGAACAATGCTACGTAGCCAGTGATGACGATCCTGCCCCCTTATGGGACGTTATTACCTGGATGACAGAAAAGCTGCATTGCAATCCACCCAGCGCCAAAATTGCCGACAATGATGCTGGCATGAACAAACGTTGCCGCAATGACAGGCTTAAAAAATTGGGGTACAACTTTATCTATCCAAGCTACAAAAATGGCTATTTGGAGTTAATTCATCCGGTTAAGTAAAGCTGGTTTGCTGTCAAGTTATTGTCATACTATGGTTTTTGACAAAACCAGCTTTTAAACTGGCACAAACCAAGGGATTTCTCATTTGACAGCATTGGAAACAGCCTTATACTAATTAGGAATACTTATGAAACAAAAGTATGCCTATTTGTCCATGTATTGTATAAGTCGTGGTAAAATTTGCATGTAGGCCTTTGTGCTTAAAATACGACCAGTATCTAACCTATGGATAACACAGCACAATATTTAATTAGCACAGTATCCAAAAGATCAGGTGTTAAATCTGACTTGGTAAGGGCCTGGGAACGGCGGTACCAGGCAGTAAAGCCAACCCGTACCGAAGGTGGCCATCGCGTCTATACCGATTTGGATATTGCCCGCCTCAAGCTACTTAACCAAGCAACCAATAGTGGGCATAGTATCAGTCAAATAGCACAACTCTCCCTAGGCGACCTGAAAAACCTGCTAAACAAGGAAAGCGACTCCATAGCGCAGGTGATAGGGCAATCCGTACCATTGCACGGCAGCAGGTTGCACATTGCCGAAGATTACATACAAAAATGTTATGCGGCAGTATTGGCATTTGATGCCCATGCGCTTGAATCGCATTTCGAAAATGGCATCGTGGAGCTTGGCACAGAAGTATTTATTGAAAAATTACTTAACCCATTGCTGACCCTAATTGGGGATAGATGGCGGTCTGGCGAGCTTAGGCCGGTTCATGAACATATGGCATCGTCTATTGTGCGTTCGTTAACCTATATCTTGCGGAACAACAATCCTTGCTCCCCCGATGCACCGAGAATGATAGTTTGTACGCCTATCAATCAGTTGCATGAGTTGGGCGCGTTGCTCGCGGGTATCATCGCTGAACTTAAAGGCTGGAAAGTGACTTATCTAGGTGCCAACCTGCCAGCAGAGGAAATCGCGGCCGCAGTTAAATTTACCAATGCATCGGCAGTAACTATCAGCATCAGCTTTAAAACCGACGACCATGTGATTTCAAAAGAATTAAGGCGGCTAAGGAAGTTGTTGGGTAATGACGTTGCGTTAATCGTAGGCGGAAGGGCAGCTTTTCATTATGAGGGTGTCTTAGATGAAGTCGGTGTGCTAAAAATTAAAAACTACGAACATTTCAGGCAAATACTCCAAGATCTAGACGGCCAAAATTCCAAACCGCCTGTTGACAAGGTTCTACAAAGCTAAAGCCCTTGGGCGGCTTTAAAACTGACAGTTATTGGTGCCAAGTCCTTAATTCACCGGTGTCCAGGTGTACAAAATTTGAGTTGGGATAAAAACCCACGCCACCGCGTTGTAACGTAAGGGCTACGTTTCTAATGGTTTTGGTGCTTACGCCTTCCATTCGGATGTCAACTGCCCGGCCTTCCATGTGTAAGCTGTGCTTGGCAACGCCTCGGCTATGTCTGCGTAGGTCGGCATTCGTGTCAGGAGACCGGTAAGCGGACACGATGTGAAAAGGCTTGTTTACGCCAAGTAACAATTTGACATCATGCAATTGATCTAACAAAGCCGGGTCAACGGAATGCACCTCACCGTTATGGTAGTCCCTCATAAAATGGCTTATTTCTTTCAAAGCCCCAGGGATATAGCGGCCTTGCTCATAATAGGTCAGGGTTAAGTTGTCGCCGGTATGGTGGTGTTCTAAAGAGAGGGTTTTGTGCGGGGTAAAGGTTGAGAAGGCTGCTTGTGCGATTTTTGGCGATCCCGCCACCAGCAAAGAACCGACAGCCAGACCTTTAAGGAAGCGTCTTCTCGACGCGTTAGCTGCGCCGCCAGCAGCGGCCACGTCTTCTAGTGTAGGCGAATTCATAATCCCATGTTTTCCAACTTCTATTGCTTAGTTAGCTTTGATTGTGACCATAATTCCTTAAATACTGCTTAAATAAGCAGTATTTCCGCGCTTTTTGTACCTGCCGAAAAGCAAGTATCAGGCCAATACAGGGAAAAGCCCTTTTAGGCCGCCCGCAATAAATTCGACGGCAAGCGCCAATAAAATCAACCCCATCAGCCGGATAACGATATTGATCCCCGTCTGGCTGAGGCGCTGGGTCAACCACGGGGTAGCCCTTAATACGCACCATAAGATGGTGGTCACGGCGATAATATCCAGGCTAATCATTAAATAATGGTTAATGCCGCTACCTTTTTGCGCGTAAAGTATGACCGTACTGATTGCGCCAGGGCCTGCCAATAAAGGGATGGATAATGGCACTACGGCAGTTTCCCTTGTTTCGCCCTCCTTGGCTTCCTCTTTGTTGCGTACGGTTTCGCTGATTTTGCCTTGCAGCATCGAAAGTGACATCAACATCAGCAGAATTCCGCCGCTTACCCGAAACGAGTTGATGCTGATTCCAAAAAAGATTAGTACTAATTGACCGGCATAAAGTGCGACCAGCAGCACAATAGTAACGGACAGCACGACTGTCCTGGCTATGGTTTTAAGCTCAGAGGCTTTATCGCGCGCAGTCATGGAGACTATGATCGGCATGGCCGCCAAAGGATCGACCACGGCCAGCAAGGCAATAAATATTTTCAGATAATCGGTATATTCAAGCATAATGCGGCTATCCAAAATCCTGCGTGATATTGTTTAGGGCTAATTCAAGAAATTTCTGATCAAGCCTAGTTTTAAGGTAGTGAACGGCCCAAGGTCGGGAATGTAGCACACTGCATTAGATTACGGCCTGCTTTTTTCAGTTATCAACTTAATCTGGATCGTCATGACAAAGGCCAACTTTCCTTTATGACCGACAAGCCAACACAAATACCTATGCTAGGTTGGCGTGAATGGGTAGCATTACCTGAGTTTGGCATTGCCCAGGTTAAAGCCAAAATTGATACCGGCGCACGTTCATCCGCCTTACATGCTGCAACCATCGAACCCTATCTAAAAGACGGCGAAAATTGGTTGATGTTTACCGTACAACCCATGCAAAAACAAAGCAGCCTATTGGTCGAATGTCATGCCCCTATCAAAGACCGCCGCTTGGTCTCCGATTCTGGCGGGCACAAGCAGCGCCGTTACGTTATCGAAACCCAGTTGTTGTTCGGCGAACACCTGATACAAGCCGAAATAACGCTTACCAACCGTGATGCCATGCGTTTTCGCATGTTATTGGGCCGAACCGCCATGAATAAGCATTTCATTATCGATCCCAACGCGTCTTATTTGCAGGGGAAGCCCGGTATGGACAGTAGTTTTCCAGATGCCATTTTGATACACAACCAAGCCGACCCGAAGTCAGCTTGATTGTGGCAATCCTGCGTTATAGGTAAAATTTAATCGCGATCTTCCGCTTTGCCATTGCCTTGGCAGCATCGTTTCTTAACGGTTGTCGAGACAGAAACGGTGTCATTGTTTGGCACTTTGTCGATGAGTTTGCTGCTGACGGTCACTTTTTGGAGCAGAGGGTTATGGTGTGCTTTGGCGAAGACAGTCAGTGTTAAGCTGTTGCCACTGGAAAGTTTGCCCATATTACAGAGGTTAGCTAGGTAACTTAATATATGAAAGCCTTTGTAGCAACTACCTTGGCTTGGGGCAAAGCTGGCGTCGCGGCTTCCCGAGGCCAGATACGTTACGCTCACCTCATTAACGGTATCTGGGCCGTTATTGGTGATGGTATAGATATAAGTCCCACTGTTGTCCCGTGTTAGTTCCTTGGGTTGTTTAGTGGCGGTTATTTGCAAATCCGCTTGCCCGACAATATCGAGCGTACGGTCACTAGCGAAGATATCCATATTGCCATTAGTGTCACTGGCGATCAGATTGTTGGCAAAAGATTGAAACGCCACAATACTACCGTCAGCGCTCATGCTGCCTGCAAGGCTAACTTCATTGCCTTGTGTGCCTTTGGCGCTGACACTGACTAAGCTCGTGCGTTTTGTTTGGCGATCATGGGCAAAAACGTCCGAAGTTTCATTGTTGTCCCCGGCGACCAAAGCGGATCCCCTTGATTCAAAGAGTACATATCGCCCATCGGCACTTAAGCGAGGTGCAATGCTATCTTGATCTCCTTGAGCTTCGTTAGAAGCAACGCTGACCCGTGTGGTGAGTTTCGTCTTGCGATCATGAACGAAGCTATCAGAAGCGTTATTAGTGTCGCCGCTAATTAAGTTATCAGCAAAGGATTCAAAAGCGACATATCGGCCATCTGCGCTGATACTAAGCTCAATGCTGTCGCTATTCTGTTGTCCTCCGTTGGAGTTGACGCTGACCCGTGTGGTGCGTTTCGTCTTACGGTCATGAATAAAGCTGTCAATGGCATTATTGGTGTCATCGGCAACCAGGTTGGTAGCATTGGATACGAAAGCCACATAGCGCCCATCAGCGCTTATTTTCGGAAAAAAACTGCTGTTATTCGCTTGCGCTTTATTGGGGCCGACGCTGACCCGTGAAGTTTTCTCCGCCACACGGTCATATACAAAGATATCTGGGTTGGTATTGGTGTCCTCGGCGACTAAGTTGTCTGCTGAAGACTGAAAGGTCACATAACGGCCAGTGGCGCTTAGGTTGGGGTGGTAGCTACCCTCGTTTCCCTGCACGCCACTGGAATCAACGCTGATCCGGGTGGTTTGTTTGGCCTGGCGGTCATGTACGAAGACATCTAAAGTGTCGTTTGTGTCCCCGGCGACCAGATTGGGTGCGTTTGATACGAAAGTAATATAACGGCCATCGGCGCTGATGTTGGGATCAGAGCTAAAGCCGTCCTGTTGGTTTCCGTTAGAATCGACGCTGACCCGTGTTGTGAGTTTTGTGGTGCGGTCATACACAAAGATATCATCGGCAAAATTAGTGTCCCCCGCGACCAGGTTAGTTGCGTCGGATACATAAGCCACGTAGCGCCCATCTGCTGAAACACTGGGTTGATAACTAAAGCCGCTTGCTTGTGTGCCGCTCGGGCCGACGCTCACCCGGGTGGTCTCGGCTGCATAAGCGCAGTTACTGAAAGTCCATAATGCTAAGATAAAACAGGGGGGAAAAAAATTTTTCGGCGAGAGGGATAACATGTTTTTGCCTTGCTAGTGTGTTGATTAAAATGCGCAGCTAAAGTGATGCAACGCCCAAGCTGATGGTTGTCAAGGTAAAGTAGAGTGACGAAAGCTTAATTCACCTGAGTTACCGCGCTAGTTTATAGCACGTAAGTTTAGTTGACAAGGCGGATGTTAATTTTTATGCATATTTATCTTAGGAATTGCTTAAAAATGGCTTGCTGGCGCTAAGTTAATTTTGATCTCACGGGAGTTATTCGCGAACCAATTGCTCTATCCGGTAATGCCCTTGCTGGTTTTCTCCCAATGTTTCGGCCAACCAGGGCAACACTTGTTGCATGTCATTAAGCAGTGTCCAGGGCGGATTGATGACAATCATGCCGCTTGCCGTCATGCCATGTTCATCGCTATCAAGTTGGATGCCCAGCTCGAATAACTGGATGTTTTTGATACCGCTGGCTTGTAAGGCGCGTTCCATATACTGGTTACGTTTCCTGGCAACGACCGGATACCAAAGGCAATAACAGCCGGTGGCAAAACGCTTGTGCATGGCTTTCAGTGCATCAACCACCGTTTGATACTCAGTTTTGACTTCATAAGAAGGGTCAATCAATATCAAGCCGCGATTTTCTTTGGGCGGCAACAAACCTAAGCTGTCCATTAGGCCATCGGCACGAAAGGCTTTGATGCGCTTATCCCTCTTTACGGCATCGTTTAACAGCCTGGATTCTGCGGTGTGTAGCTCGTAAAGGAATAAACGGTCTCTATCGCCCAGTAACTGGCTGGCGATTAAGGGCGAACCGGGGTAATGGCTTAATTGCTCGGAATGGTTGAAATCTTTGATCAGGTTGACGTAATCGGCTACACAAGCAGGCAAACCATCGCGTTGCCATAAGTTGCCAATGCCGCCCAGAAATTCCTGGTTCTTCTGCGCTTCGGCGCTATTCAGTTTGTAGTCGCCAGAGCCGGCGTGGGTGTCAATGTAGCAAACCGGCTTGCCTTTCGCTTTAAGATATTTCAGTGTTTGAATCAAAGTGATATGCTTCAGGACATCCGCATAGTTGCCCGCATGGTAGGCGTGTTGGTAACTTAACATGTTTTGGGCTATCAGGATTTCAGGGTTCCGAGATTGGCTCAGAACACTTTATCGACAATCGTCATGGCAATTTCAAAGGCAATCAAGCCGATGATAATCCACTCCAAGGTAGAGGAATGCCGGTGCTTTTGCTCATCGGCCAGCATTTCAAAAAGCTCATGGATTGTTTCCAATTTCTTGGACAAAACTTCGGTGCGTGGGGCAATTTCCAGATATTTTGCGGCGATGGCGTAGAATCCTTCATATTCTGGGTATTCCCAGAAGAAATCCGGTTTATCCAGCAAATCATAATTCAAGATAATATCGCTTTTGGTCAAAAACAGTTGCCCACGTATTTTTGCAATTTCATGGCGGCCTAATTTGATCCGTCCGTCCTGCGCCAGCGATTTCGGGATATAGCTGGTATTGTTGATGGTGGTGATGGCGTTGGTTTCAAACGAGGCCAGTTTGATGGACTGCGCCATGCCTTGGGACAAGGAAAACACCACAATCGGATCAGAGGATTCGATTTCGATGTGATCCTCAATAATACGCGTCTGCGGACAGTCCAAGGCGAAAGTGAAATTGTCTTCTTCAATGACTTTCAGGGGATTTTCATCATGATCCAGCAGGAGGTCGTGGATTTTATGTTGCTGTTCTGGGTTGATATTCCAATGCACAGCCGCACCGTAGGCGAAAATCACGGACCAAGCTTCATCATCCTCAATCAGCAACGCCCCTTTTATGATCCTTATCAGGCTGGTTTCCGACAGGATTTTTGCCAGGGCGTTAATGTCAAAACTCTGCGCCAAGCAATAGGCTACGCAGCGTTTAACCGTTTTGGATTCAGACATGGTTGGTGTTAACGGCAATAGGAATGGATGTTAATTTTCGGAAATTTTGACCAGCCATCCTTGCGTAACCTTACACGGGTTATATTTGGAATCAACTTTGACATCAATACGCGCTGCCGTATTACGTAAAGAATCCGGCATTTTCCCCCTGACCACGTAAAAAGGGTCTTTAAACTCAGTTTCAATTTCTACCGGTTTATGCTTGACCATGACCGAGACTAACTTGGGGTTGTCGATGTTGAACACCACAAAAGAAAATTCAGAACCGGGGGCAATAGTGGCCAGATGTGCGGGTTGAATCTTGTCCAGTCGCGGATGCATGCAAGTCACATCGCTACTGCCACCGCCGTGCCCGCTGTGGTCCATCGCGGCGTTGGCATCAACCCAAAAAAGGGTAAACATGGCAGCCAGTATGTATATTTTTTTCATCAAGTTACTCCTCTGGTTACGGGTTAGCGACAGTGTACTTGGGCTGGATTATACCTATTGATGGACGAACTATGAAATTATCTCTGCCTGCTTTGCTGTACCGCTTGCACGCCCACGGTTTCATAATACGTTTGCGTAATCTTGCTCCAGTTGCCGGAAATTCATCGAGGTCATAAACCGGCTAAAACTCAGCCAGGCCGAAAGCCCCATCAGGTCGGTAAACTGCGGCGGCAAAAAGCGCGGCGCAATCACCGTGCCTTCTTCCACCAAATCGACCAGCACTTTCATGTCTTCAATCATGGTCTTGCCGCAAAATAACAGGGGAATGCGATCCGGCTTGCCTTTGCTCACCGCAACGCGCATGAAGTTATAGGTCAACACAAAGCCCTTGATATAAGTCAGGTCTTTCGTAAACGGCATACTGTCAGGCAGGCTGCCCCTAAAAACACGGCTGCTGATGGTATAGCATTCTTCCTTATCCAATCCTTTCGCAAGGAAAAAATTAAATATTTCAATAAAATCAGCACCTTCCTCTGCCAGCGTTATGGCACGAACACGGTTAATCAGGCGCATTAGGCGGTTCGGTGTCGAGCTGAAAGTCAGTATTTCCATCAACACCGCCAAGCCTTCCTGGGTAGCCGTCGCCGATGGCGGGCCTTTGCCAAGAAACGTGCAATAAGGCTGTGCCAGGCCATTTAGCGTCGTGCCTAAATGCACCCAAATCTCATGCACTTCCAGAACCCGTAAGTCACGCATATTGAATAAGGCATCCGCACGCACTTTAATGTAATCGGTGCCGGCAGCGGCATCTGCGACGATGCCGTCACTGATCATCGCCCGTAAGCCATTGCCGGGTAGCGCGGCTTCTATTTTTTCATTAAGGATGGCCACCGCTTCGCTTGCAGCAATGGTTTTGGGCTCTTCAGCAAGAAAATCCAGTTTCAATAACTGCGCCAAGGTTGCTTCCATCATGCTGCCCAATTCGGCAATTGTGGGGTCGCCGACATGGAAAACATCCTGCGATGAGCCGTACAATTCTTGGGAAATATTGGCAAAGGTGGCGTTTCCCCTGGATTCAAGCATGGTCACCACATCTTGGTATTCCCGGCAAATCCGCCGCATAATGACGCTGAGTGGATTAAGCTGCCCCAGTTTACGCACCAAATCCCGTTCGATTTGGTAAAACTCCTGTTTTTTATCCGCTGGGCTGAAGCCCAAAGACCGCCTTTGGTAGTATTCAGGCGTAATTTCAGGCAATTTTTTGCAGTGGTTGGCAAAGAAAGCCTGCTTGATACTGTCATCCCATTTAATCGAATCCAGAATGCGGATAGGTTGCTGCGCCTTGACGATTCGGCCAGAAAGCGTTTTGACTTCGGTCAGGTAGGCCGAAGGCGGGAGTGTGATGTGGGTATTCTTGGCGTGCATTTGTCATCCAAGTATAGACAAGTTACGGTAATCTATTGTAACCAGACGCGGCGATAAAATGCACGCTATCGCAGGGTCTGCTGTTATTAATGCAAAGGCGGCCTAAGTTAGGTTTTTTTGAATGCTTACTTCAAGCTTATTTTGTTTTTACCGCGTAAGCAGAACGGCTTTTTATAACCATTTTATTTTCATGCCATTAATTTATATAGGCTTTTACCACAAGGCATTGATCGGGCAGCCGTTCGGCTTTGGATGTTGTTGTATGTTTTTAGTTTTTATAGTATTTTGTAACCAAGGTTAGGCCGATGACGCAAATCTGGTGCCTGGCTACTATCATAAAAATATTGTCTGGTTAGTGTAGGCACACGGGGGGATAAATATGGCGGAAATTGCGGTCAAGCCGATATTCAATTACGTAATCGACTGGGTGCAGGCGCGGGTCAATGAGAGGACTTCTTGGGACGGTGTCACTATCATTATTATTAGCGTAATAGCGTTAATCGCCACACCTTTCGTCAAATATGCGGCGTGGGTTGGTTTAGGTTACGGTGCCTGGACGTTGTGGAAAAGAGAATAAAGTACAAGAACAGTTTTTTAACCTTATTGCGTACCCATTGTGGGTGGCGCGAGTTTAACCTAGGAGGCCACAACCATGGCAACAAAAGAAGAATATTTAGCAAAGTTGAAAACCCAGCTCGATAGCTGGCAAGTGGAAGTAGATGAGCTACAAGCTAAAGCGAGTGAAGCGACAGGGGATATAAAGGTCGAACTAGATGAGCAAATTGCGAATCTTCGGGTTAAATTCGCAGAAGGCGAAACTAAATTTGACGAGTTGGCGGATGCCACAGAAGAAGCCTGGGAAGAACTGAAAGTTGACGCAGAAGCGATGTTCGATAAGCTTATTGGCGATTTCAAAGTGGATGCTGAACATGCTATGGCTGGCGCACAGGGTATCGTCGCAAAAATTAAGTCTTTGTTTAGCTAAAACAATAAAATCACCCCAAAAGGCGGCTACTGTTTCTAGTGGTCGTTTTGTCAGTACGCAGGTTTTCCCTGATTATCCAAGTACCTAAACACACAAAGGGCGGCTTAACAACTGGCCTTTGTGTTGTTTCTGGGGGTAAGTAGGGTAATTTTTTTTCAAGAACGTACGTCCAAGCACCTCTTTAGCGACCCATTTTTTGGGTTAGCTTCAAAAAGCGCTGGTACCTCGTCATTGCTATATTGCCTTCTTCTGTAGCCGCACGAACCGCACAACCCTTGTCATGGTGGTGGCTGCAATCATTGAACTGGCACTTATCCGTAAAAGTATTAAATTCCCGATAACCTTGCGCCAGTTGTTGCCGATTTAAATCCGCCAGCCCAAAAATAGCCACGCCGGGGCTGTCGATTAAATCCCCGCCATTGTCGATGTGGTAAAGCGTTGCGGCGGTTGTCGTATGCCGTCCATGTTTTGTGGTTTCAGAAAGGCTGTTGGTTTTCAGGTTTTTGTCGGGAACAATAATATTAGTGATAGAGGATTTTCCGACACCAGATTGCCCCGTCAGCAAGCTGACTTGGTTGTGTAACGCGCTTTTTAGCTCGGACAAGCCTACGCCTGTTTTTGTACTCACTCTTTGAATTTGGTATCCGAGACCTTGGTAAACTTGAAGCTCATTTTCAAGCTGTTCTGGGATAGGCAAGTCGGTTTTATTTAATATTAATGCAGCATTGATTTCATTATTCTCGCAGACCGCCAGATATTGGTCGATGAGCAAGAAATCGCAATAAGGTTCTACCGCGATAACGACAAATACCGTATCGATATTCGCCGCAACTGGGCGAATTTTGTTGTTTCTGGCAGGTCTGGTAAGCAGCGAACGGCGCGGCAGTATGGCTTCGATACGGCCTTGATCTGGCGCTGATAACGACCACAACACCTTGTCGCCAACTGCGACCGTTTCGAGCTTTCTTAGCGTTTGGCAGAGGATTATTTTGTTTTCATGCTCAACTGCAATGCCTTGCCCTAAATGCGCTATTACCAAGCCTTCCATAGGCTCGGACACTAGCCCTTCTCCCCAATTGGCACGGAATTATGCGGTCTGCATTTTGGTTTCCAAATGGGCTATGCGGATGGCGGCGGGTGGATGGCTGTAGTGGAATGCCGAATACAGCGGATCAGGCGTTAAAGTGCTGGCGTTTTCTTCATACAGCTTAACTAGGCCGCTGATCATTTTGGTGGCTTTGGCATTGCTGGCGGCAAAATCATCGGCTTCAAACTCAAATTTACGTTGGAAATATGCGCTGATAGGTTGCATAAAGAAGGTGAAAACTGGAGAAACCAACATAAACAATAAGAGTGCAGCGGCATGTGATGGCTGTTGTACACCCAAACCGTTATAAAACCACTGTTCGTTAATTAACCAGCCAAGGATTGCCAAACTAATCAAGCTCATAACAGAGGTTGCAACCAGCATTTTGATGACGTGTTTGCGTTTGAAATGACCCAGTTCATGCGCCAAAACCGCTTCAAGCTCTTCTTCATCAAGCGAATTCACCAAAGTGTCGAAAAATACGATGCGCTTGTTATTGCCCAAGCCCGTGAAATACGCATTGCCATGACCAGAACGCTTAGAGCCGTCCATGATGAAAATGCCTTGGCTGTTGAAGCCGCAACGGGCGAGCAAACCTTGGATACGGTCTTTCAACGAACCTTCCTGCATCGGCGTAAATTTGTTGAACAAAGGTGCGATTACAGTAGGGAACAGCCAACTCATCAGCAAGGAAAAGCTCATAATAATTGCCCAAGCCCACAACCACCAAGTGGAGCCGACGCTATCCATCACCCATAAGATCAATGCCAATATTGGAAAGCCTATGGCAGCACTAAGACCTAATTGCATTAGCATGTCCTTGACGAATTGCGTGA
>JAYVGW010000099.1:0-10070 GCA_043771735.1 Methyloglobulus sp. | reverse complement strand
AGCAGTGCCGCCGGAAACGGCTCTACCCACTATTGTGGTGGGTCGTTCAGGCATGACTTTCACAAAAGAACCGGATGTGTTTATCCCTGTCGGCACACCGGGTATTGATCATGCCGGTCATGCCTATCGCATGGATAACGTCGTTGCCATTCGCCTGAAAAAATTACGCGATTCCGGTTTGCCCAGTACCGCTCAAGTATTGAACGCCATAGAACAAGCACTGTAGGTTGAGTTAGGCGTTAGCCGTAACCCAACGTATCGAGCCGCAATGTTGGGTTACGCTATCACTAACCCAAACCTACAATGCCATAGAACAAGCTTTAAATTAAGGAAACAACATGTTAATCAAACTAACAGGTGGAACTGTCTATGATCCTGCAAATGGAGTTGATGGTCAGCAGCAAGATATTTATATTCAAGACGGTCGCATTGTAAATAAACCGTCTGGCGATTTTCAGGTTGATAAAAACTACGATTTAAAAGGCAAGGTCGTAATGTCCGGTGCAATTGATATGCACACCCATATTGGCGGCGGCAAAGGCAATATTGCCCGAATATTACTCCCCGAAGATCATCGCCAAGACCCTGTACATCGTAGCGACATTACCCGTTCGGGCTGTGGTCATGCCATGCCCAGTTCTTTTGTAACCGGCTATCGTTACGCCGAAATGGGTTATACCGCCGGTTTTGAACCCGCCGTACTGCCGATTAACGCACGACAGGCGCACATGGAAATGGCCGACATTCCGATTCTGGATAAAGGCGGCTATGTCATGCTGGGCAGTGATGATTATTTTCTGCGCCTGCTGACGGCTAAAAAAGACCAAAAAGCCATTAATGATTATGTAGCGTGGACGATGCAATCGGCCAAAGCCATCGGCGTTAAAGTCGTTAATCCGGGCGGTATTAATGCCTTTAAATTTAATCAGCGCAAGCTCGATCTGGATGAGCAAAACGCCCATTACGGCGTCACACCGCGTGATATTTTGAAAGTCCTGGCTACCGCTGTTAAAGAACTTGGCGTTTCGCATCCGCTACACGTCCATGGCTGTAATCTGGGCGTACCGGGCAATGTACAAACGACACTGGATACCATCCAAGGCATCGGCGGCTTGCCTATGCACTTAACGCATATCCAGTTCCATAGTTACGGTACGGAAGGCGATTTCAAGTTTTCATCCGGCGCCGCGCAGATTGCCGAAGCCGTCAACAAAAATAGAAACATTACCATCGATGTCGGGCAAATTCTGTTTGGACAAACGGTAACGGCTTCCGGTGACAGTATGCGTCAGCATGCCAATCATAAACATGCCAGCCCTAATAAATGGGTGACGATGGATATTGAATGTGATGCGGGCTGCGGCGTTGTACCGTTCAAATACAAAGACCAGAATTTTGTGAATGCCTTGCAATGGGCGATAGGCCTGGAGACCTTTCTGCTGGTTGATGACCCGTGGCGCATTTTCCTGACCACCGACCATCCCAACGGCGCACCGTTCACCAGTTACCCGCATTTGATCCGCTTGCTGATGGACAGAAGTTTCCGCAATGAGGTGTTATCAACCATTCATCCCGAAGCGCAAAAAATGACCACACTGGCCTCGATAACCCGTGAATACAGTTTGCAGGAAATCGCCATTATGACTCGTGCCGGCGCGGCTAAATTGATTGGCTTGAAAGATAGAGGCGGCTTAAGCGCAGGTAACTGGGCAGATATTACCATTTACACCGACAACGTCGACCGCCAAAAAATGTTTGAAAAACCCGATTATGTGTTTAAAGACGGTTTTGTGGTGGTAGTTGACGGCAAAGTGGTCTCTACCAAATGGGGAACAACCCATGTTGTTAAGCCTGATTTTGATACGTCGGTAGAAAAAGGCTTGAAAGATTATTTTGATCGCTATCTGACGATGAAGCTGGGTAATTTTAAGATTAGTGATGATGAGATTACTGAGGATGGGCGGGGGAGTTTAACGGTGCATCCAGTTCGGGCAGAGGCCACATAATAAACACGATATGGAAGAATAGCTCGTCTTTAATTCCATACTTTTGATCAACAAGGTTTATTTTTAGAGGTTATGGTGCCGAATGAAAGCATTGCGACTCTGTTATTGGGTCTTAATTAATTTGTGAGGGCGTATGGTTGGTAAAGAACGCCTAAGTACAACTATTGATATGTGCGGCGCAAACAATCCAGAGCAGAGAGCTCAGCTTGTGATGCACCTGTTGATATTGGTACTGATGTCATTGTTAATGGCGGTGCATTTGCATTATAGATCTCCAGACTTTCCTTTTACTGCGGATAGCGCGGTATATTTTGAGCAGGCGAGGAATTTGGTTAATGTCGGTTCAGCGCTGAATACACCCTACGGGCTGACACCTGCCGATAAAGATCAGGTTGAAAGCGGGATATTTCCAATAGGGTTTCCAATTGTTATAGCGGTAGTCTCTTCACTCGGTTTCGATGCAAAAGTTGCTGTAACTGGAATTGGTCACTTATCAGCAATCTTATTGCCGTGGCTATTATATTTTTGTTTGCGCAACGCATTAGGTTCTGTTTGCGCACTAGTGATTGCTGGTCTAAGCCTTATGTCACCAGGCATATTGGTCAATTCTCCTATGGGATTAACCGATGTGCTTTCACTGGCAATTGTAGTGGGTGCGATTGGCTTAATCCTCAATTCAGTATCCGCATGGAGTTTTATTTTTGGCGGGATGTTGGCAGGGATGGCTTATGCTGTCAGGAATGCGCATCTTGCCCTGTTGATTACAATTGCACTGTATTTTTGTTGCGTGTGGTTAATTAGCACGCCTGAGAGACGCCGCTTAGTTTATAAGCAAGCGGCAAATTTCGTTGGTGGCGTTTCGATTATTGTGCTGCCTTTACTTACAAGGAACCTATTGCTGTTTGGTTCGCTAAACCCTTATCAAATGCCACCAAGCACTATTGGTTTCATTGAGAATTCGCGGACTTACATTCAGGCGTTATTAAAAGATATAACGGCTTGCGGTGACTGTGCAACTTATATTGCCTGGTCTATACCAGGTTTACTATTATTTGCTATCGCCACCCTCTGCTTAATCTGGTTATTCGTTAAATATGAATGGGTTAATTTAGAAGATGTAAGGAAAAGGGCAATTTTGTTTTCGATAATTTATATTATCGTTGGCTCTTGCATCGTTATTGCTGCCCGTACGCGCTATCAATGGGGTGAAGTGATTAACTTACGCCATACGCTTCAGTACACACCATTTGTATTTAGTATTTTGATGGCGATTGTTTTTGGGCAATCCCAGAGGTTATCAAAAATCAGATGGTTTTTGGTTGCCTTTTTAGTTTTATTCCATGCTAACTTCGCCTTATCATTTGATTCTACTAAGAAAAAAAGTAGCTATCCCATGCTTTTGAGTGCATACCAAACAGGGGAAAGCCATTTATGTGCAAGCGAAAAAGACGTTTTTCTTGTATCGAATTGGGCGGAGGTATTCCGTATACAATGTAATGCACGGGTAAGATATATTAGCTACATCGCCCCCGCCCGAAATAAAGAAGCATTAACGCTTATTGGGGATAATGAAGGTTATGCTTCTTTAATGGATGCTATAGCCGATATAAAAAATAAAGCAATGGGAAGGCCGATTCATGCTGGCTTTTTCCCAGGAAAATCTGGTTTGGAATTTAGCAATTTTCCATTGTCTGATACGGATCAACAGGTGTTGCTGGATTCTTCATGGACAATTATCCGTAACGATAAACGAGGGCTTTTAATTCAGCACGGTAGGATGGGTAGAGCAAAGCGAAACCCATCGAAAAATTGGTGATTGATTATGATGGGTTTCGGCTATCGTCTCTACCCATCCTACGGACTGTCGCGTAAGTTGACAGATAATCGACCAAAAAATAAACCCAAAAGTGTCATTTAGGAACAAACCATGCAAGCCATTAAACAATACACCGAAGTCATAGCCGACAGTATCCACATCAATCTCCCTAAAAATTTTACTGCCAAACGAGTGGAGCTGATCATTTTGTCTGCTGACTACGACAACGCAAACGAAGGTGATTTTCAACGGTTTCTGCTCGACAGCCCGGAAATGACTGATGAAGAATACCAGGCAATTGAAGAAAAAAGACGACATCTTAACCAATGGACATAATTTGCCTGGATACCAATATACTCATCGCCCATAAACGCGCGAAAAAAGCAGATAAAAACCAAACGGTGCTTTACCGCCTGAGCAGAATCGCAACTGAAGACACAATACGAGCAATTTTTGCTTGAGCAACCGGCGGTTTTGACCGAGGAAGAGCGACTGGCCATTCAAAATTTAGCACAAGATATTCCGGCGTTATGGCAGGCTGATACAACGACTGCCATTGACCGTCAGATGATCGTTTCGGACGACGACCCGTATTGCTCATCGCCGGTAGCGCAGCATTCCTGTCCGGTTTCGCCTTAGAGCCGATGCTGGAAAGCGGCTCACCCATAATAATTACCGCTTTCTTGTCATTAGAGTTATTTCTAATGGGAGCCACCTTCGCGCCTATGGGCGCCTTGTTACCCGAGCTGTTTCCTTCCGAGTTACGCTATACCGGAGCCGGAACTGCCTATAATTTAGGCGGTATATTAGGTGCTTCGTTTGCACCCTATATTGCGCAACGGCTGGTTACCGAGGGCGGGCTGGCCTGGGTCGGTGGTTATGTCTCATTGGCAGCGGCTATCAGTCTGTTTGCCGTAGGGATTGATGCGTGAAACCCGCGATAATCACTGGGTGTAGAGCCGCCAACAATTGATTCCTTAGGCCGACAGCCCCAACTTTATAATGATGCTTAAGCACATATAACATAGTCTTCATAATGTCATGGTATCTTGAGTATTCCTAATAGCTCAGGATAAGTCATGTATAAAACCCGCACAACTCATCTAACCTACGATTTTAAAACGCTACGCAATCTGATGGCTAAGGCGTCACCGCCCCGTTCGGGCGATTATCTGGCCGGTGTAGCGGCTGTTACTAATCTTGAACGGGTCGCCGCGCAGTGGGTGCTTGCAGATGTGCCGTTAAAACAGTTTCTTAATGAGGCGCTGGTGCCTTATGAACGGGATGAAGTGACGCGCTTGATCATAGACGAGCATGATAGCGCGGCGTTTGCGCCTATCAGTCATCTGACGGTTGGCGATTTTCGTAACTGGCTGTTGTCCGAACAAGCGACCACGGAAGCGCTGACGGCTATCGCCCCAGGCTTGACGCCGGAAATGGTGGCTGCTGTATCCAAGATTATGCGGATCCAGGATTTGATCCTGGTTGCTAAAAAATGCCGTGTGATTACCCGCTTTCGCGGCACTATTGGCCTGGAAAACCGCTTGTCCACGCGTTTGCAGCCCAACCATCCTACCGATAATCCCGCCGGTGTTGCCGCCAGTATCCTGGATGGCTTGCTGTATGGCTGCGGCGATGCCGTTATCGGCATTAATCCGGCGTCCGACAATCTTGAAGCAACCTTGCGCTTGCTGCACATGCTGCATGATGTGATCGAACGTTATCAAATCCCGACGCAATCCTGTGTGCTGGCGCATGTAACGACGGCATTGAAAGCCATAGAGCAAGGTGCGCCGGTTGATTTGGTTTTTCAATCCATCGCGGGTACGCAAAAAGCCAATGACAGCTTCGGCATCAATCTGAAGCTGCTACAAGAAGCCCACAGCGCAGCCCTGGAATTAAGGTGCGGCAGCCTGTTCGCAAACGGAACGTTGGGCGATAACTGTATGTATTTTGAAACAGGCCAAGGCAGCGCGCTGTCTGCCAATGCCCATGAAGAAATGGATCAGCAAACCTGCGAAGTCAGGGCTTATGCGGTCGCGCGTAAATTTAAACCGCTGTTGGTCAATACCGTGGTCGGTTTTATAGGCCCGGAATATCTTTACGATGGCAAGCAGATTATCCGCGCCGGTCTGGAAGATCATTTCTGCGGAAAATTACTGGGTCTGCCGATGGGCTGTGATGTCTGCTACACCAACCACGCCGAAGCCGATCAGGATGACATGGATATGCTGCTCACGTCTTTTGCCGTAGCCGGCGGGACTTTTATCATGGGCGTTCCGGGAGCTGATGATGTGATGCTCAATTATCAATCGACCTCGTTTCATGACGCGCTTTATGTGCGTCAGGTGTTGGGACTGAGACCCGCGCCAGAGTTTGAGCAATGGCTGCAACAACACCAGATTTTTAACGCCGATAACCAGCTGCTCCAACAACCGGATGTTCCGGCCTTATTTAAACCGTCTTTACGAAACTTAAGCGGGTACGGCAATGAGCGAACATAATGAACCAGAGCTTATCCTCGACCCTTGGCACAGCCTTAGCCAATTCACCACCGCGCGTATCGCATTAGGGCGTGCGGGCATGAGCCTGCCGACCCGCGCTTGTCTGGAATTTCAGTTAGCGCATGCCTTGGCCCGCGATGCAGTCCATATACCGCTGGATTTTGCCGGACTCGAACAACGCTTAAACTTACTTGGCTATCAAACGCAGACCTTGCATACTCAGGCAGAAAATCAGTCTATGTATTTGCAACGCCCCGACCTCGGACGTTTGTTAAGCACATCTGCGCTGGACTGTTTGCAGCACAGCGCGCAAATTCAGGCTGATGCGGTTGTCGTTGTTGCTGACGGCTTATCGTCTAAAGCCATAACGCATCACGCAGAACCGTTCCTGAGTTTATTGCTGCCGAAACTGCACGCAAACGGCTACAGACTGCCACCCGTGTGTCTCGTAAAACACGGACGGGTAGCAATAGGCGATGCTATCGCAGAACACTATGCCGCCAGATTGTGCATAGTGTTGATCGGTGAACGCCCCGGTTTAAGCTCACCTGACAGCATGGGCATTTACTACACCTATCAGGCAAAATCAGGCATAAGTACCGATGCCGATCGCAATTGCATTTCCAATATCCATAACAACGGATTGAGCTATGAGCAGGCGTTAAAGACTGTGCTTTTTTTAATCAAGGAGTCCGAAAGATTACAGCTATCGGGGGTTAATTTAAAGGATGAAACGACTGATATGGGGTTGGAAGATCAGCAACAACAGGGTAATTTTTTACTGGATTGATTGTTGAAGAGTATAGTATGCGCTGAGGTATCGAGGACTATAGGATGTGCTGAGGAACGAAGCGCATCGTTCGAGTAACGCTAAGGTAAACTAATGACTGACTATCGCCGTATCTACATCCCTGGTTTAAGCTGGTTTTTCACCGTTAATCTCGCAGAGCGTCGAAATAATCATTTATTGGTTGAACAGATTGATCACGGATGTGGCACAAACCACTTAACAACATGAAAAGAAAGTAGTGTAGGCCTGAATAAGACCACCCAAGCGTAGCGCGTGGTGGCGTTTCCGGCTTGCCGTGCATCGGTGTGCCGGAAACGCCTGTTCTCGCTTCCGCTCGAATTGGCTTATTCCGGCCTACAGGGTTCATGCTACAGCAATTGTGTGTTCGGCCTCAATGGTGTCATCATCAACATCAACGTCAGTACCTTCCTCTTGAATGTTACCGATATATGGTGTTTTTCCTGTCGCTTGTTCGATGAGTACTAAGATACGCTTTTGTCTATCGAACATGAAAGCATCGAATTGATCGGCACGAAGTAGCGATGGATCGATCAGATGAGACTCAAGATAGATGTCGAGATTCTCCCGCTTAATTTCTGGAGTTGCCTTATCGCCTTTCTGCAATTTTGCGAGATACTCTGATGGTGCTACGCCGCCAATAATCCGGTTTGTCCGGTAAGAAAGTGGTGTCTTGTTGATGATGGAATCAAAAACATCCGCCTTGATATTCTGCTTCTTACACCAGTCTTGCGGAAAAATGTGATGGATGTCCACATTCTCGCCGAAGAAAACTATGTGATCAAATTTTTGGCCCGACCGAAAGTCCTGCACGCCCTCCTTCATCAGGAGCGCATTGACGCCCTTGTAGGCAGCGGACAGACGCATGCGCATGGTCTTCAATCTATCGGCTCGGAACATAGTTTCACTCACTGTTGATGGTTCGGGGCCGCCTTTTAGCCAGGTCGGCACTTCCATGAAATCACGAGCTATGCGCGTATCTACCGCAGAACCGTAAAGCTCACCAAAAACGCCGTTCCAGTACCACTTTACCAGCTTTGCTCGGTTCGCCTCGTGCTCCCAAGCATCACCGATGTCGGCGAGGATTGCGGCCAACGGAATAATTTGCGACTGGTAGGGAAGATCAAAAATGCGATAGATGTGGAGCATGTGCAGGAACTTTACTGCTTTCACGAAGCCTTGCTCGACCTGTGCTTCATATCGCTTGTATGCCTCAAGAGGCAGATTTAATAGCGCCTGACGGTTGCCGGTAACGGCTGGCAAGTCCTTGCCCTGTTTCCCGGCGGCCTCTGCTGCACGTCGCCGGTCACGCGTATGAAAAAGAGAAATCGCCTGAAGAAAATCGGTGTTGGCTACATTGGCGAGGATTCCAGTATCAGCACCAGAGGGTCGCAGAGTTTCGGCAAAACGCCGATGCCGCCCTTTCGCCACCTCGTTTCCGTACCAATCTTTTCTCAATTCGTGACCCGAGGCAGCATACATCGCAGTAACAAGCTCAAATGCGTCTAAAGATTTGCCTCCCGTATTTACCTTTTCAAAGACAACGCAGACGGCTTCCTTGGTGGTCGATTGACCCAAGGTAATAACTGGCACGAGATAATTTGTGAAATTGTTCAGTATCTTTCTCTGAAACTCCAGGAACTCTGCAAAAACGTTCTTGTCGCCATCCCAATATTTAAAAAAATCGTATTGCCAGGTATTACAATCAAAAACCCGAGAAACCGGAAACATGAGCGAAGCATATTCCCGCTCAGCTGATGAAATATCTAACACTTCTCCACGGCCGAAATCGGCTCGAACAATTCGATCCTCCGGCACACCGATAATCGCCTCTTCGCGATCCACAGAAGGATCAAGCGCTTTTCGAATGTCGATGTAAAACCAGCGCTTTACCTTTTTTTGCTTCGGGGTGACCGTCTCAACAACTTGCCCTCGCAAAGTGACCTGATAGAGCGATGTCATCCGTTGCTGACCATCAAGTAACAAAGACTGTGGGTTCACATGATTCGCTGCAGTCGGCGCGCCTTCGACAGGTCTGGGCTTAAAATTTACCGAGCCACCCGTGTGAAGTGTCATCAGTGCGCCAACAGGAAAAGCCCGCGAAATTGAAGCAATCAGACTCTTGATTCGATCTTCATCCCAAACCCAACTGCGCTGAAAGTCCGGTAACTGTATATCACCCTGATGGCAAGCTTCAAGAAGCTGTTTTAAAAAAATAGGGTTTGTCTGAAACGTTGAACTAGCCATTTTTTGAGAATCTCCTTGGTTATTTATCTGGTGAGACAATCGGTTTGTCTCCCGGTTTTTTCTGGTGATTTGCTATTGCAAACAAGTTATGCCGAATAATGTCCTGTAAACCATATAAGTATAGTAAAAAAATTTCAACATTCTTGCCTACATTGCAGGTAGGTTGGTGGGAGCTTTCGAACCCCATCAGGGGTGCATTATGGCGGTGGATACCACTGCGTTCTTTTTCAAGTCGTACCTCAACCCAAACTACAGGTTTATCTCTATGTCATGAACGCAACAGCATGAGATTACAGTCGTTTTTCTATCAAACCTATTGTGCTATTAATTACAAAACCTAAAAAGATGGCTGTTGTGTTTACGACAATCTACTCGTTCACTAAAGCCGGGTAGGCGGGCAACAGCTTCATCCTTACCGAACATTTCAACTTAATCAATCACCACAACAGGTACTTTCTAAATATGAATATAACCGAACTTCATAACTGGTCGACCTCGAAATTTAAGATTATCGAAGCCCTTTGGGGTGATTTGGTCTGTGACGAAAGTAGCCTTATCGGGCATAAAAAGCATGCCCGACCTATATGGCTTTTGGTGCTCCCATCCATGAAGCTGTATCGCGAAACCACCACGAGCACTATCCTGTTATCCCTTCAGCTCCTGTTCAGTTAACAAAGCGCATTCTTAAG
>JAYVGW010000098.1:0-8042 GCA_043771735.1 Methyloglobulus sp. | reverse complement strand
GATTAAACGAATATGAATCAGTTAGTTGATAAACCACTATCGATCAACGACATCTGGGCGATGAAACGCAGCGGAGAAAAAATTACCTGCCTGACCGCTTACGATGCCAGTTTTGCTGCGGTTATCGATAAAGCGGGTATTGACATTATTTTGGTTGGCGATTCCTTAGGCATGGTTGTGCAAGGCCATAGCACCACAATACCCGTAACGATTGAACAAATGGTTTACCATGCCCAATGTGTAAGTCGAGCGCGTAAACGGGCTTATCTTATTGCCGATATGCCGTTTATGACGTATAGCAATCCTGATATTGCTGCCAAAAATGCCGCACAATTGCTGCAAGAGGGTGGCGCACAGATGGTAAAACTGGAAGGTGCTAAAGTTGATTGCATTCGTTTTTTGGTCGAGCAGGGCATACCTGTTTGTGGACATTTAGGTTTGTTGCCGCAATCAATCCATCAGTTAGGAGCTTACGGCGTGCAAGGAAAACTGCCCGAAGCTGCCCAAAAAATTCGTGATGATGCTCGGCTATTGCAAGAAGCGGGCGCAGGTATGCTGGTTTTGGAGTGCGTACCAGCAGCGCTTGCTAAGGCAATCAGCACTGAGTTGACCATTCCGGTGATCGGTATTGGTGCGGGTGTAGACTGCGACGGGCAAGTGCTGGTCCTGTACGATATGTTGGGCATTGGTGTCAGCAAGCGGCCACGGTTTTCCAAAAATTTCATGGCGGGAAATGAGGGCATCGAAGAAGCTATCAAAGCTTATCATCAAGCCGTTAAAAACGCCGAATTTCCAGGTTTGGAACACAGTTTTTAACACGCCATGCAACTAATCAATACGATTGTTGGTTTGCGGAACGCTGTCAAAAAATGGCGGATGGATGGTAAACGTATCGCTTTTGTCCCCACGATGGGCAATTTACATGCCGGACATATGAGGTTAGTTGAGGAAGCTAAACTATCGGCTGATCGGGTCGTTGTCAGTATTTTCGTCAATCCAACCCAATTCGGCGTAGGCGAAGATTTTGAAGCCTATCCACGTACCGAAGTGGAAGATAAGCAAAAACTCTACGCAGCCGGAGTCGATTTGTTGTTTTTGCCCAGTGTTTCGGAGATGTATGATGGGGGCGCAACAACCGTCGTCAGTGTAAAAAATTTATCGACATTGCATTGTGGCGCATCAAGACCGGGGCATTTTGACGGCGTTGCAACAGTCGTTTGTAAATTATTCAATGTAGTGCAACCAAGTGTGGCTTTTTTTGGCCAAAAGGATTTTCAGCAATTGGTAATAATCCGCACAATGGTGAAGGATTTGAACATTCCTGTTGAAATAAGGTCTACAGCCACCGTTAGGGAAAGCAGTGGCTTGGCCATGAGTTCGAGGAACAATTACTTAAATCCCGAACAATTTCAGGTTGCAGCAAAACTTTATCAAGCCTTATGTGCCGCCCGTGACGAGATACTATGGGGTGAAAAGGGATACCCGATAATAGAAAATGAAGCCGTGGCTTGTTTGCAAGATGTAGGTTTTGAGCCGGAATACTTTAATGTGTGCAGGGCGAGCGACTTGCAAGAGGCCGATAGGGAGGATGTTGACCTGGTTGTGCTGGCTGCGGCGAAGCTAGGGCGTACGCGTTTGATTGATAATATTTATTTTTCAGTTGTATGATAGGCTTGTTTGTAATAATTGGGATGTATAATATTGATACAGTCCTTAAATTAAGAGATAATTGTCGGTTCCCTCAAGAGGTTTAGACCGTTTTAATATGCAAACAACAATGCTTAAAGCGAAGTTACACAGAGCCACGGTAACCCATTCAGAACTCGGTTATGAAGGCTCGTGCGCGATTGATGGTAATGTCCTGGATTTGGCAGGCATCAGGGAATACGAGCAAATCCAGATCTACAACATCAATAATGGTGAGCGCTTTACCACTTACGCCATCCGCGCTGAAAATGGCTCTGGCACTATTTCTGTCAATGGTGCCGCCGCACGTTTGGCCTGCCCTGGGGATTTGGTGATTATTTGCTCCTATGTCATCCTCGACCAAAAAGAACTGGCGACCTACAAGCCTGTCCTGATCTACTTTAATGACAAGAACGAGATCATTCGTTCAGCCTCTTCTATTCCCGTACAAGCGGCCTAAGAGGGGTATAAGTCGGAGTGCGGGTTCTATACCTGCTTTATCCGCCTTTTTCCGGTAGGTAAAAAATCTGCCCACTTTGTTTTGTGAAACCAGGGTAATTCGTCAGTCCGCAAGCTGGGTTGGTAAACCCAGCTATTATCCGATAACGCTGAACTTCGTCCTCTAAACTAGCGCCTATACATCAAAGAAATAGTTTTTTAGGTTGCGCGATTAGAATTATCAACCAAAATCTTTATGCTTTGGCCTGGTCGTATGCCTTTGCTGGCTTGCGGGTTGGACTTGCGGAGATCATTAAGCGAAACACCAAATTTTCTGGAAAGCTGCATCAATGAATCGCCACGCTTCACTGTGTAACGGATAAGACGAGCGGACGACGCGGAAGCGAGTTGTTGAGAACCGCCTTTAATCACCAACTTTTGGCCCAACCTCAGGTTGCTGCTGGGTGAGATGTTATTCCAATCCGCGATATTGCTGCGACTGACTGAAAAACGCTTTGAGACGTTAAAGAAGGTGTCGCCTTTTTTGACAACGTAAGTTTGGCCACCAGACGATTTAGATTTGCTGGATTTGCTGATTTCCCGTACTGCGGAAGCATGGCTGAATCCTGGAACTTTTAGGTAGCTGCCGGAGTTGACGCTATTTTTAGATAAGCGGTTGATTTTTCTTAAATTATCGACTGTCGTGCCATTATTTTTAGCGATAGTGGACAACGTTTCACCACGATGGACCTTATAGGCTTGGGTTGGGATGGGCGAATAGTAACGCTGTTTTGCGACGATGTTTTCGCGTTTACGCTGGTTCTCAAGCCTGTCCTCTTCCTGACGCATTTTTTGTGCGATTATTCCATTTTGGCGGATTTTTTCCGCTAACAACTCTTCATCGCGCCGCCTCTGGTCTACCCTTTCTTCATAAGGCAAACTGGCAAGATTTTGCCTAAATGCACTTACCCGATGGGCTGGAACTAGCAAACGATGTGGGCCATCTGGTGCGGTGCTGCCTTTCTTGAAGCAAGGGTTTAATTTCAAAAAGTGGCTGAGTGGGGTTTGTGCTAATTCGGCGGCTTTGTCCAAATCTAGCTGAGAGCCGACATTGACGACTTCACAATAAGGTTTGTTGGGAATATTTTGTAACCGGATACCGTAGCGTTCTGCGTTGGCGAATAATTTGGCAATCGCCAATAACCGTGGTACATAATCAGAGGTTTCCTTGGGAAGGTCCAAGGACCAATAGTCGGTTGGCAAGCCCTGGTAATCGTTGCGGTTGATGGCTTTAGTGACATTGCCCTTACCAAAGTTATAGGAAGCTAACGCGAGAAAATAGTCGCCACCGAACTCTTCACTGAGTTCTTTGAGGAATGTGGTAGCGGCTTGGGTGGACGCGTAAATATCGCGGCGACCATCGTACCAAGAGTTTTGCTCAAGCCCGTATAGCCGGCCAGTTGATGGGATAAACTGCCAAAGCCCAGAGGCTGCGCTCCTGGAATTTGCTTCGGGGATGAAGGCACTTTCGACTACCGGCAGCAAAGCCAGCTCGCCGGGTAAGTTTTTCGCCTCAATTTCATCCAGGATGAGGTGCATATAAGGCGCGGCACGTTCCTGGACTCTGGCTATGTAATCAGGATGGCTGAGGTAGTAACTTAATTCCCTGTCTACACGCTCGTTATCCACCTCTGGAAGCGAGTATAGGGAAATCATCCGCTCCCAGACGGTATTGTTTTGTGAAAACAGGTTCTTAAGCTTCTTTCGGAAAAAACCTGGCGCTGGCTTGCTTGCCGAGCTGTTGTAAGGTTTCGAAATGGTAGGCGTGTCGTCTATGACGAGGGGTTCTTTTGGGTCGTCCGCGCAGCCAGCGACGATCAACGCCATCAAAAAAATAAGAAATTTGATTGACCTGTTAGAATTGTTGCGCATCATCTAACCCATTAAGTAAAATTTAAATTGAGAATAGTTTTATTGTAGCTTGTTTTTATTGAAAAATCTAAAGTTAATGTTGAAAGAGTATAAGCCATGAAACGCGATTTTCTGTTTGCTTACTACCAAACGCCAAGGGGCAAGCTGTTGAAAGACCTTGAAGTGGGTTATTTGCAGAACGCCATCGTGGTCAGTTGCAAACAGACGATCTTACAAGTCGGTGGGCTGGGTTGGGAAAGCGAGTTCATCGATTGCACACTATACACGAATTATACGATACTGGATGCAAAAAACCTAGGTTGTCAAGGGGCCAGAAAAATCCGTGCAAAAGCCTACCATTTACCCTTACAATCCGACAGCGTGGATATGATTATACTGCCGCATATCCTGGAGTTTGACGCTTATCGTTTCCAGACCATGCGCGAGGTGGAGCGGGTTTTAAAACCGGAAGGAACGGTCGTGATTTTAAATTTTAATCCCTGGAGTATTTGGGTCAGATACCAATATCTTTGGGATAAGCGCCTGGCAGATTCTTGGCGTGGGCACTTTATCCGCCGATCAAGGGTAATTGACTGGTTAAAACTGCTGAATTTTGAAGTGACCACAGTATCTCAGTTCCATCTGGATTCCATAGCGACGAAGAATGTAAAATTTCTGGGCAATACTTTTTCAATATCAGCATCCGCTTACGGAGTAAAGGCAATAAAGCGGCGCTATAACTTGATCCCCTTAACGCCAGTGGAAAACATGATTCCGCGTTTGGCGTTAGCTGGTTCCGCCATGGCTTCTCATCTGCCAAATAAGCAAAATGAATGACATAGTTGTTATATACACCGATGGCGCATGCCGAGGCAATCCTGGTCCCGGCGGCTGGGGTGCGATCCTCAGTTATAAAGGCAATACGAAGGAGCTTTACGGGGGCGAACACGAAACCACCAATAACCGTATGGAACTGTTAGCGGTCATCAATGCGTTGGAAACCTTAACTAAACCCTGCGTTGTTCAGGTAAATAGCGACTCCAAATACGTCCTGCAAGGCATTACCGAGTGGATGGAAAACTGGAAAAAACGCGGATGGAAAACCGCCAGCAAATCCCCGGTCAAAAATGAAGACTTATGGCGTAGGCTGGATGCCGCTAGAACGCCGCACCGTATCGAATGGAAATGGGTAAAAGGCCATTCCGGTGATCAGGGTAATGACAGGGCGGATCAATTGGCAAATCTTGGGATAGATAGGTTGGCGGCTGAGGCGAAAATCGACTAACGCCCTCCCATCAACAAAGCGCTTATTTTTTATTCATCAAGTCTTTAAGGTTGGCAAACGGGTTGTGCCCAGCGGTCATTGTGGTGTTTGACGATGCTTTCTTTGCGTTGCCAAACCGCGTTTCCTCATACCGTTGATGCTCATTGTCATGACAATACAGGCAAAGTAACTCCCAGTTACTACCATCTTGCGGATTATCGTCGTGATTATGATTTCTGTGATGAACAGTCAGTTCGCCCAGGTTCTTATTGGTAAATTCACGGGAGCAGCGCCCACAAATCCACGGATACATTTTCAAGGCTTGCCCACGGTAGGATTGTTCCCTTAATTCCTGGTTACGCCGTGCATCCAAAACAATCTGGGCGGATTTGTGGGTGGCGGTTTGGGTTTTCTTTACGGTCATATTGTTACCTGTTTAGCTGTGCTTGACTTCACTCTCACCTTTGCAGGATGAATTTTGCCAGCCACCAAAAATATAATCAACTTTCGTTTTAATAACCCAGCGCTTTACTTAGAATCTAAATAGGACTAAAATAGTACTCAATTACTTGGAGCAGGGCATGTTACGCTTAAGCAAACTCACCGATTACGCGACAGTCATATTAAGCCATATGGCGAAAGAAAGTATAGAAGTGCATTCTGCAATGGGCGTGGCAGAAGTAACCGGAATTGCTTTGCCGACAGTCAGCAAGGTATTGAAAATATTGGTTAATGCCAAAGTGTTGGTGTCAACTCGCGGGATTAAAGGCGGTTATGCCTTGGCAAGGGCACCCGAAAATATTTCCGTAGCTGACGTTATCAGCGCGTTGGAGGGGCCTATTGCCTTGACCGAGTGCAGCATTTCCCATGAAGGCTGCGAACAGGCTTCGGGTTGTGGCATCAGCGATAACTGGGGCTTAATCAACCAAGCCATCCGCAATACCCTGGAGTCGATCACCTTGGCGGATATGATTAAGCCAGCCCACGTGCCGCAAGAATTTATGATCCCTGTTTCCAGTTTATATCGCCCAATTTGAGAACCCGTTATGTCCGCTAGCACCCAAGAAATCGACCGACTCATCAACCAAAGCTACAAGCAAGGCTTTATCACCGAACTGGAAACCGATACGTTTCCCGTTGGCTTGGATGAGGCGGTTATCCATAAGCTGTCCAAGGTCAAAAATGAACCCGAGTTCATGCTGGAATATCGCTTGAAAGCGTTTCGCCATTGGCAAACCATGACCCCACCGAAGTGGCAGTTTCTCAAGATTGAGCCGATTGATTACCAAGCCATCAGCTATTATTCTGCCCCAAAACGCAAAGAAGACGGTCCAAAAAGCCTGGATGAAATCGATCCGCAAGTCCTTGAAGCCTACAAAAAGCTCGGTATCCCTCTGGATGAACAGGAACGTCTGGCAGGTGTAGCTGTAGATGCCGTGTTCGATAGCGTGTCCGTAGCAACGACATTTAAAGGCAAACTGAAAGATGCCGGGGTAATTTTTTGCCCTATTTCCGAAGCCTTGCGCGACCATCCTGAACTGATCAAGCAATATCTGGGTTCAGTTGTGCCACATACCGATAATTACTTTGCGGCTTTAAATGCGGCGGTGTTTACCGATGGCTCGTTTGTGTACATTCCCAAAGGCGTGCGCTGCCCGATGGAGTTATCCACTTATTTCCGCATCAACGCCGCCAACACAGGGCAATTCGAGCGCACCTTGATTATCGCCGATGAAGGCAGTCACGTGTCTTACCTGGAAGGTTGCACCGCGCCGATGCGTGATGAAAACCAGCTTCATGCGGCGGTCGTTGAGTTAATCGCCCTGGACAATGCGACCATCAAATATTCCACAGTGCAAAACTGGTATCCCGGCGATAAAAATGGCTTGGGCGGTATTTACAATTTCGTCACCAAACGTGCCGATTGCCGTGGGGCGAATTCCAAAGTATCTTGGACGCAAGTGGAAACCGGTTCGGCAATCACTTGGAAATACCCAAGCTGCATCCTGACTGGCGATAACGCTATCGGCGAATTTTATTCCGTGGCGCTGACCAACAATTACCAACAAGCCGATACCGGCACCAAGATGATCCACATCGGCAAAAATACCCGCAGCACGATAGTATCGAAAGGTATTTCAGCAGGAAAAGCGCAAAATACCTATCGCGGCTTGGTGAAGGTGCTGAAAAGTGCTGAAAATGCCCGTAACTATACCCAGTGCGATTCCCTCTTAGTCGGCGATAAATGCGGCGCACACACGTTCCCCTATATCGAAGTCAAACAGCCGTCCGCGCAAGTCGAACACGAAGCGACCACCTCCAAAATCAGCGAAGACCAGTTGTTTTTTTGCCAGCAACGCGGGTTGTCAGCAGAAGATGCCGTGTCGATGATCGTCAACGGTTTTTGTAAGGAAGTGTTTAAGGAATTGCCGATGGAATTTGCGGTAGAGGCACAGGCGTTATTGGGGTTGAGTCTGGAAGGGTCTGTTGGGTAGTGGGTAAGTACGATAAGATTTTGCAGAAAATCATTTATGGACGTTCTGACGCCAATATTTTATTTTCTGAATTGAGGCGGTTGTTGTTACGCTTGGATTTTCAAGAACGGATTCGTGGCGACCATCATATTTTTAGTAAAGAAGGGCTTGCCGAGATTTTGAATATCCAACCGATAGGTTCAATGGCAAAAGCTTATCAAGTCAAGCAAGTTCGTCAAATTATTATTCGCTATCGTTTGGGGTTAGAT
>JAYVGW010000097.1:0-10286 GCA_043771735.1 Methyloglobulus sp. | reverse complement strand
ATTTCGGCAAACGCTTCGATTAAATTATCCGTAAATTCAACCGGATGCGAGGTGGTAAAGCGAATCCGATCTATGCCGTTTACGGCGGCAACATAATGCAGGAGCAAGGTAAAATCGGCAATCTCCCCGTCTTCCATTTCGCCGCGATAAGCATTGACATTCTGCCCTAACAGGTTGATTTCCCTGACACCTTGCTTTGCCAGCGAGGCAATCTCGGCAATCACGTCATTCAAGGGGCGGCTGATTTCTTCGCCTCGGGTATAAGGCACCACGCAGAACGTACAATATTTGCTGCACCCTTCCATCACCGACACAAAGGCTTTCGGGCCTTCTGCCCTGGGTTCCGGCAGGGCATCGAACTTTTCAATTTCGGGAAAGGAAATATCGACCACGGGCTTGCTCTGACTACGGACTTCATCCAGCAATTGTGGCAAACGGTGCAAGGTTTGTGGGCCAAAAACAATATCCACGTAAGGCGCGCGCTTTTGGATGGCAGAGCCTTCCTGGCTGGCAACGCAGCCGCCGACACCGATAACAACATCAGGACGTAACGCCTTGATCTTGCGCCACTTACCCAAGGCCGAAAATACTTTTTCTTGCGCCTTCTCCCTGATGGAACAGGTATTAAGCAACAGCACGTCAGCCTGTTTAGGGTCATCAATCAATTCAAAACCATGCGAGGCATGCAGGACATCACGCATTTTGTCAGAATCATACTCATTCATCTGGCAGCCGTTAGTCTGAATATATAATTTTTGCGTCATATTGTATTCGGGTTGATCCTCTCGTGCACTTTGGTTTTTTCGATATGGGAAATTCTAGGCTCATTATAACCTGATTACAAAATAAGCATAAAATAGACACGATTAAACTACGACAATCCCAATACATCCTGCATATCAAACAAACCGTTAGGCTTATCCCCCAACCAAACCGCCGCACGCACCGCCCCATTAGCAAACGTCATACGGCTGGAAGCTTTATGGGTAATTTCCACCCGTTCGCCTTCATCGGCAAACATCACGGTATGTTCGCCGACAATATCGCCAGCACGTATCGTTGAAAAACCGATAGTTTTACGGTCACGCTCGCCCGTTATCCCTTCCCTGCCGTAGACCGCGCAGTCTTTTAAATCCCGATTTAAAGTTTTGGCGATGACTTCGCCCATTCTCAAAGCCGTACCTGACGGTGCATCAACTTTATGGCGATGATGCGCTTCAATGATTTCGATGTCGGTGTAATCACCCATAATCTTGGCTGCCATTTCCAGGAGTTTCAACGTCAGATTGACGCCGACGCTCATATTGGGTGCCATCATAATCGCTGTTGTTTTTGCCGCTTCGGTGATTTGGGCTTTTTGTGCATCGCTAAACCCGGTCGTGCCGATCACCATTCTCTTTCCGGCTTGTCGGCAGTGTTCCAGATACTCAATGGAAACATCTGGTCGAGTGAAGTCGATTAGTACGTCAAACTGGTCAATGACCGCCGCTAGGTTATCGGTAATGTTAATCCCCACAGTCCCTGCGCCTGCCGCTTCCCCGGCATCTTTGCCCATGACGGGGCTGTCTGCGCGGTCAATCGCAACGGTTAAAGTGAGGGCTGGCGCTTGAGTGACGGCTTGTATTAACGTCAAGCCCATGCGCCCTGATGCACCGACTATGGCAACTCGCATCATGGTTTATCCTGTCAGTTTATCGAAAAAACTTTTTACGCCGTCCGTCCAGGAATGTTCCTGCGGGCTGTGTTGTTTGCCGTCGCCTGTCAATGAAGCGTTGAGTTGTTCAATCAACGCTTTTTGCTCTTTGGTCAAATGGACTGGTGTTTCAAGGTTGACTTTACAGATCAAGTCGCCAACTGATCCGCCTCTGACCGGCTTAACGCCTTTGCCACGCAGCCTGAACAATTTTCCCGTTTGTGTTTCAGGGGGAATTTTTAACATCACCTTACCTTGCAAGGTTGGCACTGAAATCTCATCACCCAAACACGCAGAGGCAAAGCTGATGGGTACTTCGCAGTATAGATTTGCACCATCACGCGTGAAAATCGCATGGTCTTTGACGTGAATCTGTACATATAAGTCGCCAGCCGGAGCGCCGCGTTCACCCGCTTCACCTTCGCCAGCCAGGCGGATACGGTCGCCGGTATCGACTCCCGCCGGAATTTTTGCCGATAGCGTTTTAGTTTCTTGCACTCGCCCATCGCCACGGCATACGCCACACGGGTCTTTGATCTGCTTACCAGTGCCGCGGCAGGTCGGGCAGGTTTGCTGGACAGAAAAAAAGCCTTGTTGCATCCGTACCTGGCCATGGCCATGGCAGGTGGAGCAAATGACGGGGCTGGAGCCTTTTTTAGCACCGGTGCTATCGCACTCCTTACAGGCCACCAAGACGGGTACACGCAGTTTCGATTCCGTTCCGGCGACGGCTTCTTCAAGCGTCAGCTCCAGGTTATAACGAAGATCCGATCCGCGCTGTGGGCCACCGCGTTGCCGTCCGCTGCCACCGAAAATATCGCCAAAGACATCTCCGAATACGTCACTGAAGCTTTCGCTGGTAAAGCCACCACGTCCGCCACCACCCATCGAGCCATCGACTCCGGCATGACCGAATTGATCGTACGCCGAGCGTTTTTGGGCATCCGAAAGCACTTCGTAAGCTTCTTTTATTTGCTTAAATTTAGCCTCGGCTGTTTCGGGGTTGTCTTTATTCCTATCAGGATGAAATTTCATCGCCATGCTACGGTAGCTTTTTTTGATCTCCGCATCGCTGGCGTTGCGCTCAACGCCCAATAGTTTGTAATAATCTTCTTTTGCCATAACGTAAATAACCGCCAACGTGGGCGGTTCTCTGAGGTGAATAAATAAAGGTGGTGCTTATCGTCATAAGCACCACCTTATCGCTATGTTAATGCACGCATTTGTTTATGTGGCGTACCCTTATTTTTTATCGTCTTCTTTGACTTCCTCAAACTCGGCATCGACTACGCCGTCATCCGCTTTATGGGATGAAGAACCTTGGTTGCCCATATCTCCGCCTTCTTCACTCGCCGATTTTTGCGCGTAAACCCGTTCCACTAGTTTGCCAGAAACTTCTGCCAAGCTATTGGTTTTCGCTTCGATAGAATCCTTATCGTCACCTTTAACGGCTTCTTGTAAGGCTTCAATAGCCGATTCAATCGCTGATTTTTCATCCGCTGCAACCTGGTCGCCCAGATCTTTCAAGGATTTTTCGGTGGCATGGATCATGCCATCGGCTTGGTTACGTGCAGAAATCAGATCCTTTAACTTACGGTCTTCATCGGCGTGCAGTTCCGCATCCTTAATCATGCGTTGTACTTCATCATCCGATAAACCGCTAGAAGCCTTGATTATGATAGATTGTTTCTTACCCGTCGCCTTGTCTTTGGCCGATACGTTCAGGATACCGTTCGCGTCGATGTCAAAAGACACCTCAATTTGCGGTATTCCACGCGGCGCTGGCGGGATGTCTGCCAAGTCAAAACGGCCTAATGATTTATTGGCCGAGGCAATTTCACGTTCACCTTGCAATACGTGTATCGTTACCGCTGTTTGATTATTGTCTGCGGTAGAGAACACTTGCGAGGCGTTGGTCGGGATCGTGGTGTTTTTTTCGATCAGCTTGGTCATCACGCCGCCCATCGTCTCAATACCGAGCGACAAGGGGATTACGTCTAGCAGCAATACGTCTTTCACATCACCTGCCAACACGCCCGCTTGAATAGCCGCACCTAAGGCAACCGCTTCGTCGGGATTGACATCCTTGCGTGGCTCCTTGCCGAAGATGTTTTTGACCATCTCCTGCACTTTTGGCATACGGGTTTGACCGCCGACCAAAATTACGTCGTGTATATCCGAAGTGGATAAGCCAGAATCCTTAATCGCCATCTCACAAGGGCCTTTGGTACGGAGAATTAATTCCTCAACCAAGGATTCCAGTTTGGCACGGGTCAATTTGACGTTAAGGTGCTTAGGGCCTGACGCGTCAGCGGTAATATAAGGCAGGTTGACATCTGTTTGCTGGCTGGATGACAACTCAATCTTGGCTTTTTCCGCCGCTTCTTTCAAACGTTGCAAGGCCAATGGGTCGTTGTGCAAGTCAACGCCACTATCTTTCTTGAATTCGCTGGCAAGGTATTCGATGACGCGCGAATCAAAATCTTCCCCGCCCAGAAACGTATCACCGTTGGTTGACAGCACTTCAAACTGATGTTCGCCGTCGATCTCGGCGATTTCGATGATGGAAATATCGAAGGTACCGCCGCCCAAGTCATATACGGCAATTTTGGTGTCGCCTTTGGGTTTGTCCATGCCGAAAGCCAAGGCTGAAGCAGTGGGTTCGTTGATAATCCGTTTGACTTCCAAACCAGCAATACGTCCTGCATCTTTGGTTGCCTGGCGTTGGGAGTCGTTAAAGTAAGCGGGGACGGTAATAACCGCTTCGGTCACTTCTTCACCCAGATACGCTTCGGCATCTTTCTTTAATTTCATCAAGATCCTGGCTGAAATTTCAGGCGCAGCCATTTTTTTGCCGTTGACCTCAACCCAAGCATCGCCGTTGCCAGCTTCAACGATATTGTAAGGCACCATTTTGATGTCTTTTTGCACGACATCATCTTTAAAGCGGCGGCCAATCAATCGTTTGATTGCAAATAAGGTATTCTTGGGGTTGGTAACAGATTGCCGTTTGGCGGATTGCCCGACCAACACCTCATCATCATTGGTAAATGCAATGATTGAAGGCGTAGTGCGCGCGCCCTCGCTGTTTTCGATGACTTTCGCCACGCCGTTTTCCAACACGGCGACGCACGAGTTTGTGGTACCTAAATCTATGCCAATTATTTTAGCCATTGAATGCTCCAGACTTGAATTTGTTAATAAAGTAAATGTTAAGGTCGATATGAGGGCTTTTTTAGCTTATTCAAGCCTGTTTGTTATCTTCTGAGGGTTTTTTTGCCGGTTTTTCCGGCGTTTTTGCCACCACGACCATCGCAGGACGTAATAAGCGTCCATTTAGTGTGTAACCTTTTTGGAATACATTAACGACTGTATTCGGTGTTGCACCTTCCACTTCTTGCATAAGCACCGCCTGGTGCTGATCAGCATTGAAGGGCTCACCCACTGGATTTACCGTCATGACATTGAATTTTGCAAAAACGGCTTCAAATTGCTTGATGGTCAGTTCGCTGCCTTCGCGAAATTTTTTGACTTCTTCGCTATCGCCGGTTGCCGCTTGTAAACCGAGTTCAAGGCTATCTAATACCGACAATAATTCTTTGGCGAAGCTGTTTAACGCGTATTTGTGGGCATCTTCCAAATCTTTTTGGGTGCGTTTTCTTAGATTTTCCATTTCCGCCTGAGTTCGGATTGCCTTATCCCAGTTTTCCTGGGCTTTTTGCTCGGCTTCAGCCAGTTCTTGCTTTAATTCTTCGATGAGCTTTTCTTTCGATGGTGGTTCATTCAGCGATAGTTCTTCTGCTGACGCCCCTTCTTCGAGGATTTCGTCATTCTCTTTGGTTTCAACCTGCGTTTCCGTTTGTTGCTGCTTGGTACTCATTCGCTAGCGCCCTTCCTGTATGTGATTTGATGTGCAATTTTTGTGAAAAACAATATGCTTACGATGATGGGGTCGCAGCTTTAGGATTCAAGGCTGCACCTAACAATTTTGCGGTAATATCGACAAAAGGGATGATTTTCTCATAAGCCATGCGGGTAGGACCGATGACACCCAACACCCCGACCACCTCGTCGCTGATGGAATAAGAAGAAGTCACCAAGCTGCACTGATCAAACGCCTGATAGCCCGATTCCTCGCCAATAAAAATCTGCACCCCTTGCGCTTTCATACATTGATCCAGCAAATGCAACACCGATTGCTTGTGGCTGAATGCTTCGAATAATTTTTTCAGGTTATCCCTGCCAGCCAATTCGGAAAAGCCCATCAGGTTAGTCTCACCAGCCAGGACATAGTCTTCTTTTTTGCCGTTAGGCTCTAAAGCCAGTTGGGCAATTTTAATGGCATCCATCATGCCTTGGTTCATACGCTGCTGGTCTTCCTTGAGTTCTTTTAACACCGCTTCGCGGACTGCTTGCAAACTTCGGCCAGCATAGATTGAATTGATGTAATTGGCCGCCTGTTGCAGTTCAGATGCCGAAAATTTTTTGTCGGTCTGGATGATCTTGTTATGGACTTCCTGCTCATTGGTCACAAAAATAACCAGTACGCGGGTATTGGACAAGGGCAAAAACTCGATATGGCGCAGGCAGACCGTTTCCCGTTTAGGTAAGGTGACGATACCCGCCATCTGCGTCAGTTCAGCCAGCAGCCTGGAAGCCGTACCGATCACATCACTATTATCTTCTTTGGCAGCCAAACCTTCATGCAATCTGGACAAGTCTTTTGATTCCAATGGCTTGAAGGTCAACAAGGTATCTACAAACATGCGGTAACCGCTGACGGTAGGAATTCGTCCCGCCGAGGTATGGGGCGAATGCACCAGCCCCATCTCTTCTAAATCCGCCATTACATTTCGGATGGTGGCAGGACTCAGGTTTAATTCCGAACCCTTGGACAACACCCGCGATCCCACGGGCTGACCATCGCTGATGTAGCGTTCAACCAGCGTTTTCAATAATTGCAGGGATCGGTCGTTTAAAAGTTGAGCATGTGCCATCTATTATCCACCATAAAAATTAGCACTCTTTCTACATGAGTGCTAAACGTGGAAATTAACAGCACCGTTAACTATTGTCAATATTTACGGAATTTGACTAAGGAAAACAACCGCTAATGTTAGCCAAACTATCGCCGTCGCCGTCGATAATAGCGCTTGTCTGGGATGTTATTTGGCGTATAGTTGAAGCAGTTTTCCTGAATGGGTACGTGTAATGAATGTAGATCAGATAACACCAATAATAAGGCGCTATATGCCCAAAAAGCCACTTGATTTTGTGCTTTATGGGGTTTTCGCCCTGGCCATCCTCAAATTAGGCAGCCTGTATTTCAGCGTCAATCCCGATGACAGCAACTGGAATGAATTCAAAAAGCAAAATCATTGCGTACTAAGGAAGACGGAATACGGCGTACAACGCTCTAGCTGGGTTTGTGATGATGGCAAGACTTATTTTCGCTGGATGCAGCAGCGGTAACTTACGTAAACCCTGCACACTTAGGGATAAGACAAACAAAAAAGACGGTATCGTATTTCAGAAAACCGTCTTTATGAGCCGTCAGCTTTTAATCTTTATTTGGCAGTCAATTTACCGCTAAGCTGCGCCGACCAAACACCGCAAAAGGTGCCAACCACAAAAGAAATTGAAATCACCAACAATGGGTTGCTCATAGAAAAGCCCAACAACACATCTTTATTCAGTTTATCAGGTGTTTGCAGCAAATAAGCAAATGTTGCTGAATAACCCAAAACGCTGCAAGGTATCGTCGCAAGCCTGGGGATATTAGCAGCCAAGCACATTACAATTACCGCAGCACACACGGTAAATGCCGCCATAAACGGAAAGCCGAGCATGGTTGTTGGTGAAATTTCAGTCAACATAATAGCTGTTGCCCATGCCATGAACACACCAAAAATCCCGCAGGTAATGTTATTGACAACCGCTTCCTGGTTAGCACCCAGCAAGAAATAAGCCGCCCAGGCGATAGTTGCCGCCCATATGAAGAAGATGCCGGCAGTGAGGGGCAATACGGCAAAAAATGTTGCTACACCAGCTATAACGCCAATGCTTAAAGAAAGTGCTGTTAGTTTATCCACGCGAATTCTCCGAAACTCACCTCATTGTTATAGTGAAGCCAGGTACACACTGAGGTGTTTCTATGATACCTAACGATTATGTCACGGACATTATTAACCCGTTGCGTCGAATATAGCAGATATTATCTTGGAGTTAAATATACTCAGCGCGACAAACACAAAACACACAAAGCAAGACATCGCCAACGCCTTACAAACCTGGGCAACCTGTTTGTGTTTTTTCGAAAATATCTGGTTAGTTCAAGAAACTCTTGGTGGGTTACGAAAAGACAGGCCGCGACTATGTAAAACCGGCAGGCATTCATAGCCCATGGTTAGCGCTGTTTCGCGCTTACCAAAAAAGCCATTGCTAAAATAGTAAGACAGGCCAACCAGCCTAACAGTTGGGCATTGGTGAGGGTAAAAGTGACTGCCAACCCAAACCTTTCTGCAAGATCAGGGTACGCCTGGATAAAATCACGGGCCACCATGAAAGATCGAATCTCGCCCACCACCAGCCCCGCTGCATAGAATAGTATTAACCAGCCAATGTGCTTGCTTTGCTGATTATTTAGAGGATTAGCCCCCGTTAGCTTGGCGAGATTAATGTCCGATAAAGTAATTTTTTGATTGACCAAGCAGCGAATGCAGAATAGTCCCATCAATCCGGTTACGGGTATTGCGGCCAGTTCAAAAGGAAAACTAACGTAACGCCCATCCACCGCTAGCAAGTAAGTTTTGAAAAGCGCTAACGCAAGCACTATAAAGTAAGCCCTTTCAAGCGCAAGGCAGGCGATTTTTTTTGTCTTTCCGCCCGTGAGCAAGGTGCTTGCCCTGTGGATAAGCAAGCCAGCAAAAGTGATATTCAAAAGCATTATCAGCACGGCTTTTGTCCGTTGCCAGTTATCGTAGCTGGTGTACCAAGATTTATCGGCTTGAAATACGAGCAAGGAACATAGGATTTGGACCAAAATCAGGAAAAAACCCACCTTTTGCAAAGGCAGGTTTTGCATTTTTTTAGCATAGAAAATGGCACAACACGCCATTAAAAGCGATGCGAACAGGAACTGGTTTAACCATTTCACGTTTTCATAGACTGTTCCGGTCAATGGGAAAATTTCTTCGCGATCAACCGAAAACAGCCCCCAGTTCGCACCGATTACGCCTTCCAGCTCGCTTTTCCAAGATTGGTTAAAGGCTTCGACGATATTGACATCAAAATGGTTGTCGGCCGCCACCTTAAGCAAGCCACGGATAAACGCCGCCTCATTGACCACGCTGGGAATAGCCCAGCCGCGCTGCCTGCCTACACTAGGCCAACCGGTTTCACCAATGAGAATAGGCTTGCCCGGCGAAATGGTTTCGGCTTCTTCCCGCACCTGCTTATAAATGCGCTCGATATGCGCCGGGGCATTTTCAACAGGGATAGGCTCGTCTTCCCAATACGGCAGGATGTGGATGGTAATGAAATCGACTTCCTTGATTAAATCGGGATATTTCATGTACATCGACCAGACATCCGCATAAGACACTGGCTGTTTGACCCGTTTTTTGACTTCGCGGATGTATTTGACCAAATCCTGCGGTGTCCTTTCACCGCGCAGCAACACTTCATTGCCCACGATAACCCGCTTGATGACATCGGGGTACTTATTGGCCGCTTCAACCAAAGCTTCTATTTCCAAGCGGGCATCTGCATCAAGATAACCTATCCAAGCGCCTTGGATCATTTTTAGACCGTGTTTGCGTGCCAACTCCGGGATAACATTCATGCCTTCGGTGCTGGAATAGGTACGGATGGTGTGGGTCTTATCCGCCATCAGCTGCAAATCTTCGTCAATTTGCCCTGGCGTGGGGAATTGCAGCAGCAAAGGGCTTTGGCCTTCCCGAAAAGGCGCAAAAGACAAGCTGTTGAGCTTTCCGTCAGGCACATCCATGCCCAGGTCTACTGGCAGGTTTGTAAAGTAACTAAACAAACCATTGAGCGCTATGATAAAGGCTGCAAATAAAACAATTCTCATAATTATTATTTTTTATTTCGGGCGCAAAAGGCCGCTACGCAAATACGGTTGCCCGTTGTTTAATCTTCCCATTCCAATTCCGCATACGCCTTGGTCACGTTTTTACGGTGGAATTCGTCGAACAACTGCCATTTTTCCTTAAAAGACAGGCCAATCGTAGTTACCGCAGTTTCCAAAAACACACCTTTTTTTATTGCCGCCCTCGTTTCAGATAGCAAAGCACTTAGGTATTCTTTTTCAGGCAACAGACTTTTGGGCCAATCAGTAACCAGGGAACCATGCCCTGGAATGACCATTTTATAGGATTTAGCCCCTAGCTTGTCCAATTCTGTTAACCAGCCTTTAAGGCTACCATCAATAGAAGGCAAATGTTCAATAAATAGCAGGTCAGACAGCCATAAGGTGTCGGTTCGGGCGTCATACACGCTCAGGTCGTTGTCGGTATGTGCCGCTGGATGGGCAGTCAGTTTTAAGGTTCTGCCGCCTAAGTCCAGGTCTAGC
>JAYVGW010000096.1:0-2934 GCA_043771735.1 Methyloglobulus sp. | reverse complement strand
GGCTTTATCCAATTATTAACACAATTTCTCACGCCGTTATTTAGCAAGTTGATGCCAGATGTACCTAAAGGCCACCCCGCTTTGGGCGCAATCGTGATGAATATTTCCGCCAATGCCTTAGGATTGGACAATGCTGCCACCCCATTGGGCATCAAGGCGATGAAAGAATTGCAGACCTTAAATACAACGCCAGAAACTGCCAGCAATGCCCAAATTCTGTTCCTGGTAATCAACACATCTGGCGTGACGCTATTTCCGATAACCATTTTGACTTACCGCGCCCAATTGGGAGCAGCCAACCCTTCCGATGTTTTCATCCCGATCTTGATCGCCACTTATATGTCTACCCTGACAGGCTTGCTGGCTGTGGCGGCGGTGCAAAAAATCAATTTGCTGGATAAGGTCATCATGGCTTATCTGGGTGGATTTACCCTGGTTGTCGGTGGCTTGCTCAGCTATTTTACCCACTTGCCGCAGCAAGAAATGCTGGTGCAATCTGCATTGATGAGCAATGTCATCCTGTTTTCCTTGGTTATCACCTTTATTTTCGGCGCAATTTACAAAAAAGTGAATGCCTACGATGCCTTTATTGATGGCGCAAAAGAAGGCTTTCAGACCGCCATTACGATCATCCCTTACCTTGTTGCCATGTTGGTGGCTATCGGTGTGTTCCGCGCAAGCGGCGCGTTGGATTTGTTGGCGGATGGTGTCCGTTCCATTGTACATTTCTTCAACATAGATGATAGATTTGTGGATGCGTTGCCCACTGCACTGATGAAACCTTTTAGCGGCAGCGGTGCTAGGGCGATGATGATCGACACCATGAAAACCCACGGCGCGGATTCGTTTGCTGGCAGGTTGTCGGCTATCGTGCAGGGCAGTACGGAAACCACATTTTATGTATTGGCGATTTACTTCGGATCGGTTGGCATCAAGCATATTCGCCATGCCGCCACCTGTGGGATAATAGCCGATTTAGGCGGCATAATTGCCGCAATTTTTGTTGCTTATTGGTTTTTTGGTTGATTGTAAGAGGTGCGCACTTTTTTAAAAAGAAAAAAACTATGGAATAAGTGATGATTGATATAGGGTCTACAAACTTCCTGATTAAAGTGCCGAGCTTGCCCGAAGATGAGTTTGAGCGCTATTCAACCAAACTGTTCGATGAATGGGATAGAGTTGTTGAGCAGACTCTGGTTCTTTCTGACTATTCGATTTCATTGGAAATTGAAGAAGGGTCAATTAAAGGATTAGGAAAAATAACTGTTGCCCTTTATGCGCTTTATATTTGGAATTGGTGAATACGGTGATTTCATTTCTGGTCTTGAAACAATACGTGGACAAGTGTCCTACGCAAGTAAGGCGTTATTTGAAAGAGCAAAATCTTCCGTTGATTGTAGCAATTTAAGCGGAACAATGAAAAAAAATGGAGGCGCATTATCTCGGTTGCACAGGTTATTCGATAAGGTTCAAAGAGGAACACTTACCGCTGAACAAGCGATGACAGAGGCAAAAACTCTGTTCGGAGAAGAGGGCGATGAGGTTCCAGAGTTTATTCGTGAATTAAAACGTCAATTTGAAAATGCGCCACGATTTCCCAAACAACAGAGCCTAATCGATGAAGAGTGGGAAGAATGTATTGAGAAGCCAATTGGACAAGAGAAGAAAACTCCTCGAACACCTCTGCCGAAACCAACTCCAATACCGCACCACTATAGGATCAAGATTTGGCGTGAATCTAAAAAAGATAAAAAGTGTATCAAAATTACTAAGCTATGAGTAAAAAGGATCGTAGGTACTTTTAGCTAGATATAATCGTACGAACCGTAAAATAGCAATAATACTGCTAAAAACATAAGAATTTTAATGAAAGTCCATTTAAAAACATTAGGTTGCCGCCTTAACGAAGCCGAACTGGAAACCTGGGCACAGGCTTTCCAAAAATCTGGCCATCAAGTGACCCGGCAGACCGAAACGGCCAACCTGATCGTCATCAACTCTTGTGCCGTTACCCAGGATGCCGCCAGAAAATCCCGGCATTTAATTCGTAAAGTGCATCGGGAAAATCCCACCGCCAAGCTGGTGGTAAGCGGTTGTTACGCCACCCTTAACCAACAAGAAACCGAGCAGTTGTTAGGCGTTGATCTAGTGGTAAGCAATAAAGACAAAGATCAGTTGGTCGAAAAAACTTTATCCGAATTAAACCTCGAAACCATGCCGACGATGGCAACCGAACCCGGCGAAACTTCGTTATTTACGCGTGGTCGCCAACGCGCCTTTATTAAAGTACAGGACGGCTGCCGCTATCGTTGCACGTTTTGCATCGTCACCGTGGCGCGGGGCGAAGAAGTGAGTCGCCCGGTGCAGGCGGTGATCGATGAAATCAATGCCCTGCATAAACAAGGCATTACCGAGGTTATTTTAACCGGCGTGCATTTAGGCGGTTATGGCAGTGATTTAGGTAATAATTTATCAGCTTTAATCAAGGCCATCCTGGCAAAAACCGACATCCCAAGGCTTAGATTAGGCTCCTTGGAACCTTGGGAATTGCCGGGCGATTTTTTTGAGCTGTTTTGCAATCCGCGCCTGATGCCGCATTTGCATTTACCCTTGCAAAGCGGCTCGGACACCGTGCTGCGGCGTATGGCCAGGCGTTGTAAAACTGAAGAATTTGCCGCCATCGTCAAACAATTGCGCGCGCAAATCCCGCATTTTAACGTCACTACCGATATTATCGTCGGCTTCCCCGGCGAAACCGAGCAGGAATGGCAGGACGGCTTTGACTTCATCAAGCAAACCGGATTCGGTCATATCCATATTTTTACCTATTCCAGCCGCGCAGGCACTAAAGCCGCAAGCTTGCCGGATCAGCTCGGCAATGGCCTCAAAAAACAGCGCAGCAGACAGTTGCATGTACTGGCCGAGGAAATGAAG
>JAYVGW010000095.1:0-14241 GCA_043771735.1 Methyloglobulus sp. | reverse complement strand
TTGCGGAAAACCATAGGCCGCCTTGAGCTTAAAGCCAATGATGCCAAGGTAAGGATTAGTGCCGTCCATGCCATCGCCAAAGCGATAGATGAAGAAGGTCTAGGCTTATTGCGTGATCGCCTCGCCATAGAACAGGATTCAAGCGTTCAAAATGAAATAAAGCTGGTTCTTGGGCTGGAAGACCTAAACAGCACAGATAAGACCATCCGACTGGCTGCGATAGATCTGCTTAAAAATCATGCCAATCAAGACGTGGTGAACCGCTTGAATGCCTTGGTCGAAAAAGATGCCGACGGTAATTATTTGGAAGCGGATACGGATGTCCGTAATCAGGCCAAAGCGGCATTAGTTACCATCAATTCCCGCTTGAAACTTTATGCTGGCATTGAAACCTTATTCTTCGGCTTAAGCCTAGGAGCGGTGCTGGTATTGGCGGCGATTGGCTTGGCGATTACTTTTGGGGTGATGGGCGTTATCAATATGGCGCATGGCGAATTGATGATGCTGGGCGCTTATACCACGTATGTCATGCAACAGCTCATGCCGAATTCCCTGGGGTGGTCGTTGATATTGTCTATTCCCGCTGCGTTTATGATTTCCGCTTTGGTGGGCATTGCCATTGAACGCGGCATTATTCGATTTCTTTATGGTCGTCCTCTGGAGACTTTGCTGGCAACCTTTGGGGTCAGCCTTTTTTTACAGCAAACGGTGAGGTCTATTTTTTCGCCCTTGAACCGCAGTGTCGCCGCACCGGAATGGATGAGCGGCACTTGGCAAGTCAATGATTTTCTTTCGTTAACCTGGAACCGTTTGTACATCCTGGTGTTCTGCTTACTGGTGTTTGCCTTATTATTGCAAATCCTTAAACGTACGCGCTTAGGTCTGGAAGTGCGTGCCGTCGCACAAAACCGCAATATGGCAAAAGCAATGGGTGTTCCGACTGCGCGGGTTGATGCCTTAACTTTTGGCTTAGGATCAGGTATAGCGGGTGTGGCTGGTGTGGCCTTAAGCCAGATCACCAATGTCGGCCCGAATTTAGGTCAGTCTTATATCGTCGATTCCTTCATGGTGGTGGTGTTTGGCGGTGTAGGTAATTTATGGGGAACGTTGCTCGCTGGGTTTACTTTGGGGATAGCCAATAAGCTGCTCGAACCTGTAGCGGGTGCAGTATTGGCGAAAATACTGGTGTTGGTGTTTATCATTTTATTTATCCAAAAACGGCCACGCGGCTTGTTCCCGCAAAAAGGCCGGGCGGCGGAGAACTAACACATGCTATCGACTTTGTATAAGCAAGATAAAGCAGCAAGCTGGTTGTTGGGTGGTATCGCCCTACTTTCAGTGCTTGTCCCATTGTTTAATTTCATTTTTCCTGTCGAATCGGCACTGCATTTTTCGGCGTATAGCGTCTCGATTATGGGCAAATACTTGTGCTTTGCCTTACTGGGATTATCGCTGGATCTGGTTTGGGGTTATTGCGGCATATTGGCTTTAGGGCAAGGCGCATTTTTTGCCTTGGGCGGTTATGCGATGGGTATGTATTTGATGCGCCAGATAGGTAACCGAAGCGTCTACGGCAATCCGCTATTGCCCGACTTTATGGTCTTCCTCAATTGGCAAGAATTACCCTGGTATTGGTACGGCTTCGATCAATTCTGGTTTGCGGCACTGATGGTCATGTTAGTGCCAGGGCTGTTGGCGTTTGTGTTCGGCTGGCTGGCCTTCCGCTCACGGGTGACGGGCGTGTATTTGTCCATCATAACGCAGGCATTGACTTATGCCCTGTTGCTGGCATTTTTTCGCAATGAAATGGGTTTTGGCGGCAATAACGGCTTAACGGATTTCAAGGATATTTTGGGCTTTAACATACAATCCGAAGCCGTCAGGGCAAGTTTGTTTCTTATTTCTGGCTTGATGCTAATTCTGGCTTTTATGCTCAGCCGTTGGATCATGTTAAGCAAATTAGGTCGGGTGGTAACGGCAGTCCGCGACCAGGAAAGCCGCGTGCGATTTTTAGGTTATCGCGTCGAACACTTCAAGCTGTGGGTTTTTGTCTTTTCTGCCATGTTGGCAGGCATAGCGGGGGCTTTGTATGTGCCGCAGGTCGGTATCATCAATCCCAGTGAATTTTCGCCCTTGAATTCATTGGAAATCGTGATCTGGGTGGCTATCGGTGGTCGTGGAACTTTATATGGCGCGATAGTCGGTGCGGTGTTGGTGAATTATGCCAAGACCTTGCTGACGGGTTGGGCACCGGAAATCTGGTTATTTTTCTTGGGGGCAGCATTTATCTTGGTAACAGTATTTTTGCCCGATGGCTTGGTGGGTTTTTGGCAACGTCGGTTTCAGGCACAAAAGTCATGACCGAGTTAGCACATAAACCCAAAACGGGGGAATTGGACACCAGCCACGGGCCGATTTTGTACCTGGAAGCCGTCAGTGTGAGTTTTGATGGTTTCAAGGCATTAAATAACTTATCCATGTACATTGATGCAGGCGAATTAAGGTGTTTGATTGGCCCGAATGGCGCAGGCAAAACCACCTTAATGGATGTGATTACCGGCAAAACCACACCTGATAGCGGCTCGGTATTTTTTGGGCAGACCATAGACCTGTTGCAAATGGATGAACCCGCCATTGCCAAAGCGGGGATTTGCCGGAAATTCCAAAAGCCCAGCGTCTTTGAAACCCTAACGGTGTTTGAAAACCTGGAACTGGCCTTGGCGACAAATAAGGGCGTATGGACAACCCTATTTGCCAAATTAAATGGCACGCAGCATGATCGTATTGAGCAGGTTCTGGAAACCATCGGGCTTACCAAACATCGATCACACTTGGCTGGCATCTTGTCGCATGGACAGAAGCAGTGGCTGGAAATCGGCATGTTGCTGATGCAAGAACCTAAAGTGATGCTGGTGGATGAACCTGTGGCTGGTATGACCCACCAAGAAGTCGAACGTACCGCCCAATTGTTATTGTCCTTACAGGGCGAGCGGTCTATTATTGTCGTCGAACATGATATGGAATTCGTCCGTTCCATTGCCCAGCATCGGGTAACGGTACTGCATGAAGGTTCGGTGCTGACCGAAGGCACAATGAATGAAGTGCAGAATGATCCGCGCGTCATACAAGTGTATTTGGGGGATTGATGCTGAATATTGCCGGGTTAAATCAGTTTTATGATGGCAGCCATACCTTATGGGATGTTAATTTCGACATTCCTGCTGGCTCTTGTGTGTGTTTAATGGGTCGAAATGGGGTCGGCAAAACCACTTTATTGAAGTGTATCATGGGACTTATTGCCGTGCGTGATGGCAACATCAACTACAACGGTGCGGCCCTAAATCACGCCAAACCGGAATTACGTGCCGAGTTAGGCATTGGTTACGTGCCACAAGGTCGGGAGATTTTCCCCTTATTGACCGTAGAAGAAAACCTGAAAATCGGCCTACGTGCCGGGCGTAAACAAGGCATTAAAGCGATCCCTGAGCATATCTACGACATTTTCCCGGTCTTGAAACAAATGCTCAAACGACGGGGTGGTGATTTGTCCGGTGGACAGCAACAGCAGCTCGCTATTGGGAGGGCGTTAGTGCTGAACCCAAAGTTGTTGATCCTAGATGAACCGACCGAAGGCATTCAACCCAATATTATCAGCGAGATCGGTGATGTCATCATTCGGCTCAATCGTGCCAAAGGCTTGCCGACACAGTTACTCAAGGTCGGCAATGAGGCGAAAGATGAAGTCCGAGACGGCATCGTCAAAATCAAAAATGAATTGGGCGTGACAATATTATTAGTGGAACAAAAACTGCCTTTTGCACGAAAAGTAGCAGACCAATTTTACATTATGGATAGGGGGCGAGGGGTTGCGGTAGGCAGTATGAATCAATTGACTGATGAGATGGTTAAGCAGTATTTGACAGTATAAATGGCGTGGACTATTTAATTTAGAGAGGTTTGCTATGGTACGTAACGAAGTCACTGAGTTAATCATTACCCATAAACAGCGTACACAACTGACCTGGGCACAACTGGCAGAAGCTATTAGCCAGAGCAAGGAGTGGACAACCGCAGCCTTGCTTGGGCAGATGACACTGACTGCCGAACAAGCTGCCAAGGTCGGTGCCTTGCTGGCATTACCTGATGAAGCTATTGAACAACTTCAAGTTGTTCCATTTAAAGGATCTCTTCCAACTGCGGTACCGGCTGATCCACTGATTTACCGTTTCTACGAATTGGTCAATGTTTATGGCACTACTTTTAAGGCATTGATACACGAAGAATTCGGTGACGGCATTATGAGCGCTATCGACTTTAACATGGATATTCAACGTGAACCTGATCCAAAAGGTGACCGCGTCAAGATTGTGATGAGCGGCAAGTTCTTACCTTATAAGCAATATTAAGCATCTTTTTTAGTCTAAACAGAGAGGACGATATGAACAAACAATTCGTTTTACTTAGCGTGTTACTGGGCTTATGCACACCTGCATTGGCACATACAGGTATCCAAGCAAGTCATGGTTTCATGGCCGGATTTGGCCATCCCTGGCAAGGTTTTGATCATGTGTTGGTGATGATTGCCATAGGCTTTTGGGCGAGTGTGATGGGTGGTCAAGCGCGTTGGGTGCTACCGCTAAGTTTCCTGCTACTAATGGCGGTTGGTGCAGGATTGGAGTTTGCGGGATTTTATCTGCCTTATGCCGAATTAGGCGTTGCGGGTTCGGTATTGCTAATGGGTTTAGTGATAGGCTTTAACTGGCAGCCTTCAACCTCTGTCGCCTTAAGTTTGGTTGCATTATTTGCGGTTTCGCACGGTAGAGTACATGCAGCGGAAATTACCGCCAATCAGGAGCCACTGCACTATGTGTTGGGATTTTTACTAGCGACAGCCTTATTGCATGGCATAGGTTTAAGCGCAGGTTTATTGGAAAGCAAAACAATTAACGGGTTACGCGTTGGTTTTGGTTTGCTCGGAACTGTCTTAGGTTTGGTATTGTTGGCAAATTAGTGGAAAGCCATCAGCAAGTGTTGGCTGAACCTAAAGCACAGGGTTGGCAGGCATCGTTAAACTTACATTTTGCCGCCACGACAAACAAAACGCTACTGGTTAAACGCGACCACATTGGGCCGTTGGCGGTGCAACGTCCATTTTATCCAGAGGGAGGCGTGTGCCATGTGTATGTGTTGCATCCTCCGGGTGGGATAGTTGCAGGGGATTGTTTAAGCATTAATGTCATGGCAGCAGCCAATAGCCATGCCCTGATAACGACACCCGCAGCGGGTAAGTTTTATCGCAGCGGGGATGGTCTACAAGCGACACAGCAAGTTAGCTTAAACCTTTCAGCGAACGCGGCCTTGGAATGGCTGCCGCAGGAAACCATTATTTACGAAGGCGCACAGTTGAAGTCTTCGGTTAAGGTTAATTTGGCGGTCGATGCCCGTTTTATCGGTTGGGAAATTTTGTCATTGGGACGACCGGCTTGTGCCGAGAATTTTGATTGCGGCCTAGCAGATTTAAGCTGGCAGATTTTTTGCGAAGATCGCCCCTTATTATTGGAACGCCTCTACCTCGATGCCAAGGCATTTAGTGCACGCTGGGGATTGCAAGGTTATTCAGCCTTCGGAACCTTGTTTGCCACGCCAGCCAGTGCGGAAAGCTTTGTGGCAGTGCAAGATTTAATTGGCGATACCAAAGGCCGTGGGGTAACCCGTATTGATAACCTGCTGGTTTGCAGGGCTTTGGACATCCGAAGTGACCGGCTGCGTGATTTTTTTGAACAAGCGTGGGCGATTATAAGGTCGGATACTGTGCAACGCAAAGTCTGTTCGCCACGTATATGGGCAACTTAATTTATTAACCACAGTTAAGGGGTAAACTGTCCCTTCTCCCTTGAGGAAGAAGGTTAGGATGAGGGGAATTTAAAGGACTAATACCTTATTTTGATTCTCCTCACCGCAACCCTCTCCAGCAGGAGAGGGGCTTTCTCTTGACTGCGAATAGTAAGCAATTAATTTGGAATGAAACAATGCAATTAACGCCCCGTGAAAAAGACAAATTGCTGATATTCACTGCTGGCCTGTTAGCCGAACGGCGCAAAGACAGGGGACTGAAACTGAATTATCCAGAAGCCGTGGCTTTTATTAGTGCTGCGATCATGGAAGGCGCGCGAGATGGTCGCACGGTTGCTGAGTTAATGGAATTTGGTCGCACTCTGCTGTTTCGTGATGATGTCATGGAAGGCGTGGTGGAAATGCTGCCAGATGTCCAAGTAGAAGCCACCTTCCCTGACGGCACTAAGCTGGTGACTGTCCATAACCCAATCGAATAGGAATAACACCATGATTCCAGGCGAAATTATTACAGTTGACGGCGAGCTAGAGCTGAATGTTGGCCGTGAAGTGATTAGTGTGCTGGTTGCCAACAGCGGAGACCGGCCTATCCAAGTTGGCTCACATTATCATTTTTTTGAAACCAATCCAGCCTTGCATTTTGATCGAGCGGCAACCCGTGGCTTTCGGTTGGACATTCCGGCGGGAACAGCGGTGCGCTTTGAGCCGGGTCAACAACGCGAAGTGCAATTGGTCGCTTTTGCCGGATTACGCCGAATTTACGGGTTTCGCCAAGCCATAATGGGTGCATTGGAGTCAGATAGATGAGCCGAATTAGCAGACAAACTTACGCCGACATGTTCGGCCCTACCACTGGTGATAAGGTACGTCTGGGCGATAGCAGCCTATTTCTTGAAGTTGAAGCAGACCGCACCGTTTACGGTGACGAAGTCAAATTTGGCGGCGGCAAAGTTATCCGCGACGGCATGGGGCAAAGCCAGCTTGATTCCCTCACGGCAGTGGATTTGGTAATTACCAATGCGCTCATTGTCGATCACTGGGGAATTATCAAGGCGGATGTCGGCATCAAAAACGGACGCATTGCAGGTATTGGCAAGGCCGGCAATCCCGACACCCAAGCTGGCGTTGATATAGTCATCGGCCCTGGTACTGAAATTATTGCGGGCGAAGGCCAGATATTGACGGCGGGCGGCATAGACGCGCATATCCATTTTATTTGCCCGCAGCAAATCGAAGAAGCCTTGATGTCTGGCGTGACGACTATGATCGGCGGCGGCACAGGCCCTGCGACAGGGACGAATGCGACGACCTGTACGCCTGGGCCTTGGAATATCCACCACATGCTGTTGGCATTGGATGGCTTCCCCATGAACTTTGGTTTGCTGGGTAAAGGCAACGCTAGCCTGCCCTCTGCCTTGGAAGAACAAGTCCGCGCTGGCGCGATGGGACTAAAACTGCATGAAGACTGGGGGACGACACCCGCCGCCATTGATTGCTGCCTGTATGTGGCAGATCAGTACGATGTGCAAGTCGCCATCCATACCGATACCTTAAACGAATCCGGTTTTGTCGAAGACACTTTCGCCGCCTTCAAAGGCCGTACCATCCATACTTATCATACCGAAGGTGCGGGTGGCGGTCATGCGCCGGACATCATAAAAGCCTGTGGCGAAGCCAATGTATTACCCTCTTCCACCAATCCGACGCGGCCTTATACCGTCAACACGGTGGATGAACATTTGGATATGCTGATGGTTTGCCATCACCTAGATCCAGGTATAGCCGAAGATGTTGCCTTTGCGGAATCGCGCATCCGCCGCGAGACTATTGCCGCCGAAGATATACTGCACGACCTGGGTGCGTTCTCGATGATTTCTTCGGATTCACAGGCTATGGGGCGGGTTGGCGAAGTCGTTATCCGTACTTGGCAAACCGCGCATAAGATGAAAGCACAACGTGGGCACTTATCGCCCCCCTCGCCCTCTGGGGGTGAGGGACATCAAAATGACAATTTCCGTATCAAACGCTATATCGCAAAATACACCATTAATCCAGCTATTACGCATGGAATTTCCCATGAGGTGGGTTCGATTGAAGCGGGTAAACTGGCAGATTTGGTGTTGTGGCATCCCGCTTTTTTTGCCACCAAGCCTAGCCTTATTTTAAAGGGCGGCTTTATTGCCGCTGCCCCAATGGGTGATCCGAATGCGTCCATTCCTACCCCGCAACCGGTGCATTATCGGCAGATGTTTGGTGGATTCGGGATGGCTGCATCGGCAACATCAATGTTCTTCTTGCCCAGAGTCGCTGTCGAGTCAGATGTTGCAAAAACCTTGAAGCTCAATAAGCAAATTGGTGTAGTGAAAGAAACTCGCACCATCGGCAAAAAAGATTTAATCCATAACAACTACCAACCAAACATTGAAGTTGATCCACAAACCTATCAAGTTCGCGCTGATGGTCAACTTTTAACCTGTGAACCCGCAACTGTATTACCGTTCGCCCAACGCTATTTTTTATTTTGATTATGTTGAAATTGACTGAGCTGGCTACTGACTCGGCAAGCACTGATGATATGGTGACCTTACCGTATGAAACCCGGCAAAAAAGCCGTCTACTTAGCCAAACCGATAGCGGCACCAAGATTGGAATCTTTTTACCGCGCGGTCAAATGTTAAGTCACGGCTTGGTGTTGAAGGGTCATGACGATTATCGTGTTCGGGTGAATGCGGCAGCCGAATTATTGTCCGTTGTCCGCACCGATAATCCCTTGCAATTTGCCCGCGCTTGTTACCACTTAGGCAATCGACATATTGCCTTACAAATTCTGCCTGGCGAATTACGTTTTTTGTCTGATCACGTCTTGGATCAAATGCTGGTTGGACTTGGGCTAACCGTCACCCATGAATCACTGCCCTTTGAGCCAGAGCAAGGGGCGTATCACGGTCATGGTCACTGATTTGGCATTAATGCGTTTGCTGCAATTGGTTAGCCCAGGCTTGCCCATCGGGATGTACAGTTATTCCCAGGGCATGGAACGCGCAGTCGATGATGGTTGGATAGGTGCCTCATCCGAAGCAGAAGAATGGATAAGTGGGATCATGGAAAGTTGCTTAACGTGTATTGACTTGCCCATATTAGCAAGGCTTTATCTTGCCTGGGCTAACGGCGATGAAGAAAGTGTTATCTGCTGGAGTAGAACATTAATCGCCTGCCGTGAAACCGCTGAACCAAGAGCGGAAGATCGACAAACAGGGCAAGCCTTGGCGCGTTTGCTTGCTGAGATGGAGTTACCAACAATGCAGTCCTGGATACGTAAGCCAGAAACCACGCTTGCGACAGTTTTCGGTTTCGCCGCCGTCAACTGGGGTATTGCAAAAGATCAAGCCATGCTGGGTTATTTATGGAGTTGGCTGGAAAATCAGGCCTTATGTGCCGTCAAATTAGTGCCGTTAGGACAGGTGGCTGGACAATGCTTACTGGCAGATTTAGCCGCAAAAATACCGGACTTAGTTGACAAGGCGTTACAATTTAGTGATACCGAAATCGGTGGCAGTGCGTTCGGGCTGGCCTTAGCCAGCAGTCGGCATGAAATGCAATATTCAAGATTATTTCGTTCGTGAGGGTAAAATGAATAACAAACAGATATTACGGGTCGGTATCGGTGGCCCAGTGGGGTCAGGCAAAACTGCATTGGTGGATGCCTTATGCAAGCGAATGCGCGGTGATTTTGAAATCGCGGTCGTCACCAACGACATATATACCCGAGAAGACCAGCAGTTTTTAATCCGCAGTCAAGCCTTACCGGAAGAACGTATTCTGGGCGTAGAAACGGGCGGCTGCCCTCATACCGCCATTCGGGAAGATGCATCCATGAATCTTGCGGCAATTGATGACTTGTGCCAGCGCTTTGAAAACCTCGACTTCATCATGGTCGAAAGCGGTGGCGACAACCTCAGCGCCACCTTCAGCCCAGAACTCGCCGACCTCACCATTTACGTGATCGACGTATCGGCAGGCGACAAAATCCCCCGCAAAGGCGGCCCCGGCATTACCCGCTCCGACTTATTGGTCATCAACAAAATCGACTTAGCTCCTTACGTGGGCGCATCTTTAGAGGTCATGGATCGAGATGCCAAAAAAATGCGTGGCACACGACCCTTTGTTTTCTCCAACCTAAAAACGGGCATCGGCCTTAAAGATATTAGCGATTTTATTGTTGAGCAGGGCATGTTGAGTTAATTAACTCATATTACGCACCCATAGTTGAAGTAAACTATAAGGATAAATACATAACTTTTAGAAATATATAGCGATTACTTGTTGAGCTCCTTCGACCAAACGACGGCGACGGGATTGTCCAACCTGCTGGACGGAGAGTTAAGCAAGACCAAGTGACGCGGTTTTTAAACCGGGGCGACTATGATTCAAAAACCTTATGGCAGCACGTCAAAAAGACGGTGCGTGAAATGGAGCGGAAGGACGGCGTATTGATTTTTGACGACACCATCCAAGGAAAGCCCTACACCGACGAGAACGAATTGGTGTGCTGGCACTTTGACCACACCAAGGGCCGCTGTTATGGTCAATAAAAACCGGACACTTTCTCAGGCAGCCTTCCTATAAAATGCACATTCAAATTCCAAAGGCGATTGATATCCGTTTGAGTGTGCACGTTTTCCATTGTAAAAAGCCACACGTCAAGGATATTCAGTTTTGCTGCTCCCTTGGCCCTGAATTTTTCATAATTGAGCTGTTCATGCTTCAGGCTACGGAAAAACCGTTCTGTCGGGGCATTATACCCCAAGGGCAGCCACTCCCAGCAATTGCCTTTTCGGCTCATACTTTGTTCCATCTTCATGGTAGACAAATGCCTACGGTATTCATGGCTGGCATATTGGCTACCCCGATCCGAATGATGGAGCAACCCCGGCTCTGGTTTCCGATGCCAAAAGGCCATTTGCAACGCACTGGCGCACAATGAAGTCCGCATGTGGTCAGCTATCGACCAGCCAACAATCTGTCTTGAGAACAAATCAATAACAACTGCTAAATACAGCCAACCTTCGAGCGTCCAAACGTATGTGATATCCGTTGTCCAGACTTGGTTTGGTGCAACGACATCTTGTGCCGATCCAGGCTATTGGGCGATATCGCCTCGTTATGCTTGCTGTCAGTCGTCACTTTAAAGCGCTTGGGATAGCGTGCTTTTAAGCCCAGCCTAACCATTAAATGGCGCACTTGGTAATGCCCTGATTTCATGCCCGCCTTGGCCAATTCGTTGGACAGTCGCCGGTAACCATAGGTTTGCTTATGGTCATTGAAAAGCTGGCGGGCTTTTGTCTCAAGCGCTGCTTTTCGCTGTGCTTTCTCGCTATCCTCTGGCGTTTTAAGCCAAGTATAAAAGGCACTGGTGCTCACTTACATCACGCGGCATAATACGGCAATTGGATAAGTCTTCTGTTGCTCACGAATAAACCCGTACTTTATCCGATTTCCTTGGCTTCGATGCCTGCGGCCTTTTTTATTATTTCACGCTCCATCCGCAATTGTTCGTTTTCCCGGCGCAACCGGACCAACTCACTGTGATCCATTAAATTCATGGCTGCTGTCTTTGTTACCGATGTTGCCTTCGGCATTCTTTCCGCCCTGACCCAACGACCTATAGCGCTTAGGGATATTCCCAGATGATCCGCTGCTTGCTGGTGGGTATAGCCTTTTTCATTAACTAATTTTGCAGCATCCTGTTTAAATTCAAGCGTGTATTTCGGGTTTGGTCGTTTAATTTGATTACTGTTCATGTTCACCTCTATTGACGTTATAAATCTGCCTCTAGAAGTGTCCTGTTTAATTAAACCATATCACTCAAGGCTTTCTAAGTAGAAAAATTAACTTTCCTAAGCTCCTCGGCCATCCCCTTTGCACAGGCAAGCTTTTGTATTTACTCATAAACCGAGTGAAAACGCCACCCCATCAAACAAAAACCAGGCTACTAACAGGCACTAGGTATTCGTACGGATACAAAAAGTCGATTTTAAAGCATATATTACTCTGCAAGTCAAAATTAACTGCTAATTGATAGGTAAATGCCGTTGAGATTTTGTAATTGTGCGTAAAAGAAAAGCAATTCGATGTCTTTAATAGCTAAACCACGGTAACCAAATGAAGGCATTAGGATTTTGGACAGCTTTTTAGGGCTTCTCGACATAAATGTCAGCTTAGCCAAAAAATTGACCATCAATGAACATAACAACAAAAAATAAAGGAATTTTTCGTGTTCAAAAAAGATTATCAAAGCGACAAACTTCAGTCAGCAAGAAACCACAGCAGTGCGCTATGCCTAGGAAATCAGCGCCCTTAAGGAGCATATTCATGAATCGTTTAACACTATTGCCATATATAGCCTTGATACTTTTGAGTTGGATGGGGTCTGCCAGCGGCAATATTCTCGTCATTGCCCCGCACCCGGATGACGATATTATTATTTCTGCCGGTGTTACTTATGCGGCCACACAGCGTGGCGAGCAGGTCACTATCGTGTATGTGACGAACGGAGATTTCAACGGCCTTGGCGATACCCGGCAAGATGAGGCGGTCATGGCACAAACAAACAATCTTGGCACTCGGGAAAGTGACTTAATCTTCCTGGGCTATCCAGATGGCGCTTTACAAACCATGTACCAGGATTTTCCCCTCGCAACTGATCGATATTTAGCTGCGTCAAGCGGACATACCAGCACTTATGCCCACCGAGGGCTCAACGGCACTGATTACCATAATTTCCGGTTCGGGTCGCATGCAAACTACAATCGCTTCAACCTCGTGACCGATCTCAAGGAGATAATCGACACCCAACGCCCCGAACATATTATCACCGTCACTGAGTTCGATTCACATCCAGACCATCGGATTACCACTATTGCAACCCGAGACGCAATCTTGGCCGTTACCGCGGCCGACCCAAGCTATGTCCCTGTGCTCGACAAAATGATGGTTTGGTCAACTAACTCTACTTTATGGCCCGAAAGCGCTAATCCGCAGACCTATTTTAACGAACCGCCAGGGCTGGTAGGTACAGGATTAAGTTGGGATGAGCATGAAAGCCTGGACGTACCTTTAGCCATGCAAGTTTCGGGCATCACGAACTTAAAGAGTCTCGCAATAAACGCTCACGCCAGTCAGGGCGGCGGCAACGGCTTTATTGGGACATTTCTCCATAAGGATGAGTTCTTTTGGCCGGTCAATGTCAATGGCGGCAATTTCCCGCCACGTGTCGATGCAGGCTCCGACCAATCCGTAGCGCAAGGGGCCACTGTGCTGCTCAATGGCTCGGGAAGCAAAGATCCTGAAGGCGCGGCATTAGCTTACCAATGGCGGCAAATAGCCGGGCCTTCGGTGACTCTCGCTAACATCAAAACGTCAAAACCGAGTTTTATAGCACCCTCAGGCTTGAATACTGACCTCACGCTGGTTTTCGAGTTGAGGGTTAATGATGGCTTTTTGAATACACTCCCAGACCATGTCTCAGTGCGTGTATTTGCGCCGAATACTACGCTACCCAATATAGCGCCATTAGCTACCGTGACAGCGTCCTCACAAAATTTCAGCACGAATCAACAAGCCGAAAAAGCTGTCGATGGGGTAGCTGAGGGTTATCCTGGTAATTACACCCGTGAATGGGCAACTGTTGGTGAAGGTGCTGGCGCATGGATACAATTAAATTGGAGTTCGCCCTATCAAGTTTCCCGCCTCGTGTTACATGACAGGCCTAACCTTAATGATATGATTACCGGCGCTACACTTACCTTTAGCAGTGGTGCCAGCATATCAGTGGATGCGCTCGACAACGCGGGTGCGGGCATTGAGTTCAACGTCGGCCCCTTTATAACTAACAGCCTACGGGTGACTGTCACAACCGTCAGCGGCAGCACCCACAATGTTGGCCTATCTGAACTCAAAGTCTTTGGGATACAACCAACAGGAGGGAATGTTGCACCTATCGCCAATGCTGGCCCTGACCAGTCAATAGCGCAAGGCGTGTTGGTCAAACTAAACGGCAATGGCAGCTCAGACCCCAACGGCGATGCCTTGCTGGGTTACCACTGGACACAAACCGGCGGCCCCAGCGTAACCTTGGCTGGGGGCAACACGGTAACGCCAAGTTTCACGACCCCAGTGGGTTTAACCGCGACAGCAACCCTGACTTTTGCCTTGGTTGTGAACGACGGGCAAGTGGACAGTGCGCCAGACTCGGTTAACATCACGGTCACTGCCGCTTCACCGGTGGGCGCTAATATCGCATCCCTGGCGACGGTAACGGCATCTTCCGAAAATAGCACGACTAACCAACAGGCCGTGAAGGCTGTCGATGGGGTCGTAGACGGTTAC
>JAYVGW010000094.1:0-4567 GCA_043771735.1 Methyloglobulus sp. | reverse complement strand
GATTGCCTCCAATCGCTTCTGGCGTTAGGATGGTTTGCTTCGGCATTCCATCGTTGGTGTGCGTCTTCCACAAGGTCATTGAATCGCCCCGAAAACATCGGAGGCTCGGTTGCTTGAGTCAAGCCGAAAGCATCAAGGCAAGCGTTACGGCAAACCAGGAATGCCTAAGCGCTGTATTTCCATGGCATTATTGCCCGCTTCGTAAGCCAGAAGTTTGCCTTGTTTTTGCCAAAGCCGAAATGCCAGCGCGTACGACAACACCCTAATGGGATAATCACGGGGCAACAATTGCAAATAAGGTTGGATGGTAATGAAATCAGTTACGCCGTATTTGTGCATGATAAAGCGAAGCCCACCATTGGCAGGGCCTATGTTGTAAGCAAGCAAGCCAAGGAACACGTCATTCTTCATTTCTGCCAGATAATACTTGAAGGTGATGGCGGCGATGAAGGCGTTATGGCGAGGGTTATATAGCGATAGCTTATCTGTTTTCAAATGTTTCCTGGCTTCTTCGAGCACGGCTTTAGGCACTGCCGTGATCTGGAATAAACCGTGGCCACCATCATTGCTGTCCCTGGGCTTAAAAGACGATTCCGTTGCCGCGATGCCTTGCAACAGGTTTTGATCCACGTCAAATTCCGCAGCGGCTTCTGCGATAGCTGCATTATAAGGTTCTGCCCGTTGCATCATTTTGTTCAGGTTGCTTGAGTTATAACGTCGATAAGCCGCAAATACTTGATGGTTGAGCGTGACTCGGCTGGCTTCTTCTTTGCCGCCAACCAAGGTGCGGAATTGGCCGATGGATTGGCTGAAGTTAGCTTGCCAAGACAGTAATGCAACTATCAAAACCACACCGATTGCAGTTATCGGAATCAATACTTCTGAATAAGTTTTTAAATAAGTGCGCAGCTTCCACCAACCAATTAGAAAAATGCTTGATACTAAAATTAACGCCATAACACCCGCTGCAAAAGGCAATAAGCTACCCAGGAAGCTGGTACCAGAAAAGCCATTGGCGGCATTCCCCAATACGACGACAATCCCGTAGACCGCTAAAGCCACAAGCCCTAACACTTCAATCGCTATAAACAGAAGTTTTTGCCGGAAATTTTGCGGTGGAATGGTATTGGCCAGTTTTCGCGGAGTACGTTTGCGGGGCTTACGATTAGGCAAGGATTCGCTATTGCTACGCGCTTTCGGTGTGGGTGTCACAGGTTTATTCATTTAAACGAACGATCAAATCTAATGGGCATTTGGAGATAATTGCACTGGATTGTAAATCAATAGGGAAATCATGTGGCGGATAACGCAAAAAAGGTTACAAAATGGCGTAAATTTGTAAAAGCTATGCTGGATGCACTGGACAATGTCTGCCTAATTTGCGCCGTAAGTAAATTTGAAAGTTGCTTGTCATTTGTTTTGGCCTACGTTTAATCGTATATTACTCGGCTATTTAAATAACCCATGTCAACGAATGGATACGATCAGCATCCGTGGTGCCAGAACCCATAACCTGAAGAATATCGACCTCGACTTGCCCAGGGATAAGCTCATCGTTATCACGGGGTTGTCCGGTTCGGGGAAATCGTCGCTGGCTTTCGACACCATTTATGCCGAGGGCCAACGACGCTATGTAGAATCGCTGTCTGCTTATGCCAGGCAGTTTTTGTCGATGATGGAAAAGCCGGATGTCGATCATATCGAAGGCTTGTCACCCGCTATTTCCATCGAGCAAAAATCAACCTCCCACAACCCGCGCTCAACCGTCGGCACGATTACGGAGATTTACGACTATTTGCGTTTGTTGTATGCCCGTGCAGGCATACCACGCTGCCCTGAGCATCAAACCTCGCTGGAAGCACAAACCATCAGCCAGATGGTCGATCTGGTCTTGGCGCAGCCGCAAGACCAGCGTTGGATGCTGCTCGCGCCCATAGTTAATGAACGCAAAGGTGAGCATCTTCAATTACTGGATGATTTAAAATCGCAAGGCTTTATCCGGGCGCGGATTAATGGCGTGGTTTACGACCTGGATGATGCGCCGACGCTGGATTTACGGAAGAAACACACCATTGAGGTCATTGTAGACCGCTTCAAAATCCGTAGCGATATTGCCTTACGCTTAGCGGAATCATTTGAAACGGCCTTACGTATCGCCGATGGCATCGCCATTGCGGTTTGTTTGGACGATAACAGTGAACACATATTTTCCGAGCGCTATGCTTGTAAGCTGTGCGGTTATAGCCTTACCGAGCTTGAGCCGCGCATTTTCTCCTTCAACAACCCTAAAGGGGCTTGCGGTAGTTGTGACGGCTTGGGAGTAAGGCAGCATTTCGATCCAGAACTGATTATCCACAACCCCGACATTAGCCTGGCGGGTGGCGCAATTCGCGGCTGGGACAGGCGTAATGCGTACTATTATCAAATCATCTGTTCGTTGGCAAAACACTATGGTTTTGATCCTGAAATGCCGTTTTCCAAACTGACCAAAGACATCCAAGCCGTCGTGTTGTATGGCAGCGGCAAGGAAGTTATTGAATTTACTTACCTGAATACCAGCGGCACTGCGACTAAAAGGCGTTACCCATTTGAAGGCATTATCGCCAATATGGAACGGCGTTATCACGAAACCGATTCGTCTTTGGTGCGCGAAGAGCTGGCAAAATACCTGTCCCAAAAAGTTTGTACGGTTTGTAATGGCGCAAGGCTGAACAATTCGGCAAGGAATGTTTTCATTGACGACAAGCCGATACATAAGGTGACCCGTTTCCCCATCCGGCAATCGTTAGGCTTTTTCAAAGAATTAAATTTACCTGGCAAGCGCGGCGAAATATCGCAGAAGATCATCAAGGAAATCAGGGAACGGCTGGAATTTTTGGTGAATGTCGGCTTGGATTACCTGACCCTAGACCGTAGCGCAGACACCCTGTCCGGCGGCGAAGCGCAACGGATAAGGTTGGCCAGCCAGATCGGCGCGGGCTTGGTCGGCGTGATGTACGTGCTGGACGAGCCATCCATCGGCTTGCATCAACGCGATAACCAGCGCTTGTTGAACACGCTGTTCCGGCTGCGGGATTTGGGCAATACCGTGATCGTCGTCGAACATGACGAAGATGCCATCCGTTCCGCCGACCATATCGTCGATATAGGACCAGGCGCGGGTGTGCATGGTGGCGAAATCGTCGCGCAAGGGACGTTTGACGACATCCTGAACAATGACGGATCATTAACGGGACAATATTTATCTGGGAAAATCAGCATTGCCGTACCCGAATCAACCACGCCTATTGATAAGGACAAACAAATCACCCTCCGCAATGCCCACGGCAACAACCTGAAAAATGTCACCATAAGTATCCCCATCGGCTTATTGACCTGTGTGACGGGCGTATCCGGTTCGGGTAAATCTACGCTGGTTAACGATACGCTGTATTGCCACGCTGCCCGCCTGATTAACCGCGCGGGGCTTATCCCCGCACCTTGTGATGGCATCGACGGATTGGAGCATTTCGATAAGGTCGTTGACATCGACCAAAGCCCTATAGGCCGTACGCCGCGTTCCAATCCTGCCACTTACACCGGCCTGTTCACGCCCATCCGCGAGCTTTTCGCCGCTACGCATGAATCGCGTTCACGCGGCTACACACCCGGACGCTTCAGCTTTAACGTAAAAGGTGGACGCTGCGAAGCCTGCAAAGGCGATGGTGTCATTAAAGTGGAAATGCACTTTTTGCCGGATATTTACGTGCAATGCGACAGTTGCATGGGCAAGCGTTACAATCGCGAAACCCTGGAAATCCGCTATAAGGGCAAAACCATTACCGAAATCCTGGATATGACGGTTGAAGATGCCGCTGAATTTTTCAGCGCAGTGCCTTCCCTATCCCGTAAACTGCAAACCTTGATGGAAGTCGGCTTAAGCTATATTACCTTAGGGCAAAACGCCACCACGCTTTCCGGCGGCGAGGCGCAACGGGTCAAGCTCGCCAAAGAACTGTCCAAACGCGATACTGGCAAAACCTTGTACATCCTGGACGAACCCACAACAGGCTTGCATTTCCATGACATCAAGCAATTGCTGACGGTGTTGCATACCTTAAGGGATCACGGCAATACCGTGGTCGTCATCGAACACAACCTGGATGTCATCAAAACTGCCGATTGGGTGATTGATATGGGGCCTGAAGGCGGCGATGGTGGCGGACTGTTAGTTGCCGAAGGTACGCCTAAGCAGGTAAGCAAAAATAAGGCTTCGCATACGGGAGTTTACTTAAAGCGGTTTTTCAATAAATGCAGTAAGGTATAACATCTATGGCCATCTCAAGGGTACTACAAAGTCAAATACTTACAGAGCTTGCGGAAGTTTATCCAGGAATCGGTTCTCTTAGTTGTCTTGAAACTGTTGACCCTAAAGTTAAAAATGCGAATTTATTTTATCTTTTGGAACATGGTCTTATTCATGCAAAAGTTTTCTTGATTAGCAAGATACCTAAGCTAGGTTCTAATGAAAGGTGTAAGCTTCATGCTAATCAATTAGTTGAGGTAGTCGTATTATGTCGATGAATCG
>JAYVGW010000093.1:0-9539 GCA_043771735.1 Methyloglobulus sp. | reverse complement strand
GGTAGGCTTGTTTAATGTCATTTAAAAATTGGCTACGGATAATACAGCCACCACGCCACATCAAGGCGATTTCGCCATAGTTAAGATCAAAGCCATATTCGCTGGAGGCTTCGCGCAACAAACGGAAGCCTTGGGCGTAAGAAATAATTTTGGCGGCATATAAGGCATTGCGGATGGCGTTAATCATGGCTTGTTTGTCGCCAGTAAACGCGTGTTTAGGTCGTGCCAGGAATTCAGCGGCACGGACACGCTCATCTTTTTGGGCGGACAAGCAACGGGCAAACACGGCTTCGCCAATCAGCGTTAGTGGAATACCCAAATCTAGCGCGTTGATGCCCGTCCATTTTCCGGTGCCTTTTTGTCCGGCGGTATCGAGGATTTTGTTAAGCAACGGCGAGCCGTCTTCGTCCTTGTATGCCAAAATACCCGCCGTGATTTCTATCAGGTAAGAACTGAGTTCGCCCTTATTCCATTCGTCGAAAATACTGTGCATTTCGTCCGCACTTAAGCCAAGCCCTTCGGACAATAATTGATAAGCTTCGCAGATGATTTGCATATCGCCATATTCAATGCCGTTATGCACCATCTTCACGTAATGGCCTGCGCCGTTGTCGCCAACCCATTCGCAACACGGGTCGCCATCCACTTTGGCGCTGATCGCCTGGAATATCGGCTTTACATAAGGCCAGGCTTCTTTGTTGCCGCCAGGCATGATGGACGGCCCGTGCCGTGCGCCTTCTTCCCCGCCAGATACGCCGGTGCCAATGTAACGGATGTTTTTTTCTTTGAGTGCAGCCGTGCGCCGGTTGGTATCCGTAAATAGGGAATTGCCGCCATCGACAATAATGTCGCCAGCGGACAGTAAAGGTATCAGCCTGTCGATGTATTGATCGACCACATCGCCCGCTTTCACCATCAACATCACGATACGCGGGGAGTTTAGGCTGTTGACCAGATCTTCCAATGAATGTGTGCCGATGACTTCTGTGGCTTTGGCCGGGCCTGCCAGGAACTCATCGGTAGTGGCGCTCGTGCGGTTATGTACGGCGACTTTATAGCCGTGGTCGTTCATATTGAGTACCAGGTTTTGCCCCATTACCGCTAAACCGATTAATCCGATGTCTGCTTTCATTATTATTGCCCGAGAATAAGTTTGCTTACGTTTACAGCATACTAGCATGGTTCAGGGCTAGTCTGCATCTTGGAATATGCCCTAAAAATGGTGGGCAATCATTTATTCAACTTAGCCTTGATCTATATCAAGGTCAGCTTCGCTAAACATGCAAGAATTACACTGCCCATGATGGGCAAGCTTCCTTTTATCAATATTCATTGGTAATAAGGCTCAATTACTACACGACTTAAGGCCATAAGATGAAAAATTTGATATTAGCGACATTACTTGCGTTCTCAGTATCTGGGATAGCGACTGCTGAGATGAAGATGCAAAACAGCAACCCTTCACCTGAACCTAAAGCCGAGCCTACGCTTGGGCATCACATGCAAAACCGCGACCCATCACCTGAACCAGAGGCCGCACCAGCAACGGCACCTGAACATGTCATGCAAAACAGCAATCCAAACCCTGCCGCAGTGCCTGAACATACCATGAAGAACACCAATCCGAAGAAGTTCGTAAGCTCAAATGCCGGCTCATTGGAAGAAAAACACACCGGAAAGTAAGCGGAATCTACAAAACCGAAGCGAGAAATACAATAATTATCAAGGCATAAGCTTTGATAATCGAATAAAATCCGATGAAGGGGCTTCACAGCCCCTTTTTATTGCATGATGCCAGAATACACCCCCATTATTTTCCAAACTAGCCATACCAGCCTTATCCCATACCTTTTTTAACGATTTGCTTGTTATAATGGCCGCGTTTAACAAACCAGCCATTTTGATCGAGAGAGTTCATGATTCAAGGTAGTATCGTCGCTTTAGTCACGCCCATGGATGAAAGTGGCGCGGTGGATTGGGCAAGTTTACAGAAATTAGCCGAATTCCACATAGGGCAGGGCACTGATGCCATCGTCGCGGTAGGCACGACAGGCGAATCTGCCACGCTGGACGAGGATGAGCATTGCGACGTAATCAAGGCGATTGTAAAATCGGCACGAGGTCGAATTCCAGTGATCGCAGGGACGGGTTCCAACTCGACTACGGAAGCCATAACCTTGACGCGCCGGGCAAAAGAAGTCGGTGCCGATGCTTGTTTAATCGTAACCCCTTATTACAACAAGCCGACCCAGGAAGGCTTGTACCTCCATTATAAGGCTATCAGCGAAGCTGTTGATATTCCGCAGATTTTATACAATGTCCCCGGGCGAACCGCTTGCGATATGTTGCCGGAAACTGTGGGGCGGCTGTCTCATTTGGCTAATATTGTTGGCGTAAAGGAAGCAACGGGGGATTTGGCCAGAATCAAAACCATCAGGGATCTGGCTGGCACTGACTTTGCCATCTACAGCGGTGACGATGCCACTAGCCGTGAATGTTGCTTACTGGGCGGTAACGGGACAATTACCGTCACTGGCAATGTCGCGCCCAAGTTAGTGCATGAAATGATCATGGCGGCGATCAAGGGAGACGCTGAAACGGCGTTAGCGCTTGATAATAAATTGGTTGGTTTGCATAAGCAGTTGTTTATCCAAGCTAATCCCATCCCCGTAAAATGGGCAGTGGCAGAAATGGGTTTGATGGGCAAGGGCATTCGCTTGCCGTTAACCTGGTTGACGGAAGATTGTTATACTGCGGTACGTCTAGCCATGCAGCAAGCAGAAATATTTGTTTAACATTATGAAAAATAAACTTGGGGTTGTCTTAATCGGTATTGCCACTGTCGTGTTGACAGGGTGCAGCTATGTGCAAGGCTTATTCCCCGATAAAGAGCGGGATTACCAATACACCACTGAAATCCCCTTGATTAATTATCCTGCTGAGTTAAGGAAGAACCCGGCCGACGGGAGTCCTGCTGCCCATAATCCTGCGGAAACATCCGCGCCATCGGCTAATCTTGAAGGCAATGGGACTGGCGTGACCACTGATAAAGCAAGTCAACCGCCAGCGAATAACACTTCGCCCGATAATGCCGAAGAAGCACCAGCGGCTACGCCTGATACAGTAAGCAGCACACCGGTAACGCCAGCCGATGAAGCCGACGGGCAGGATGCCATTTCATCTGTCGAAATCGTCAAATACGATGATGGCGAAAGCCGTTTGCGCTTAGGTGCAGGTTATTCAAAATCTTGGCGGGCGGTCAATAAGGCATTGAGCCGCAAGACTATTGAAGTCACCGAACGAAACCACGATAAGGCACAAATTACTATCCAATACGACCCAGATGAAAAAAAAGCGAAAGATGACGGGTTTATGGATGAAATTGCGTTCTTTTTTTACGGCATTAACATGAATGAAAAGGAATATGTCCTCAAGCTGGAACAACATGGGCAACAAACCGATGTGGTTGTCCTGAATGAAGAACACTTGCCACTGCTGAATGATGATGCCGCCTTGCGCTTGCTGAAGGTGATGGCAGACACCATTAAGGCGGATTTGGCTGATAAGGCTAAGTGAGATAGTACGCCATCTGTGGGTTATTTTCCTTACTTTTAGTATTGGCTGATGATATAAACTGCCAAACAACCCATTGTTTCAATTACTCAAGTATCTTTTCAATGATACTAACCCAGATTCCTACTACGTCCTCACCACCATGCTTAAACTCCCTGGCACCCCAGCTTTATCAGACTTTCGTATCAATAGACTGAATTTACAATTAGATAGTATTAAACCTGGCGTTCATTTGGATACAGCTCGGTTTATTCATTTTGTTGATGTTGCCGAAGATTTGAAAGAGGCCGAATTAGCTTTATTGAACCAATTGCTTTCTTATGGAACGGCTTATAGCGTACAAGAGCCTTTTCACAAATTGGTTACCGAAAAATGGTTGGTCGTGCCGCGTGCTGGGACGATTTCACCTTGGTCCAGCAAAGCGACCGAAATAGCCCAACGCTGCGGTTTGAATGCCATTAAGCGTATCGAGCGTGGGATTGAATATACGATTACAGCAAATACCGTCTTGTCTGGTGAAAGTAAAAAGCGCTTATCGGCTTTGCTTCATGACCGCATGACCCAATCCGTCTGCTTTGGCGAAATCGACCCTGATTTCTTTGCGGAACATCGACCAAAACCCTTGCAATCGGTGGATATTTTAGGACAAGGACGGGGTGCGCTGGTAGCCGCCAATACGCAACTGGGCATGGCCTTATCTGAGGATGAAATTGACTACCTGACCGCCAGTTTTAACACGCTAGGTCGCAATCCGACCGACGTGGAATTGATGATGTTTGCCCAGGCAAATTCCGAACACTGCCGCCACAAAATATTCAATGCCGATTGGACGATAGACGGCATCGAACAAGCGCAAACCTTGTTCGCCATGATCCGCAACACGTCGGCGAAAAGCCCTAAGGGGATTTTAACGGCATACAGCGATAATTCCTCCGTCATTGAAGGTGCTAACACCCAGGTTTTTATCCGTAATCCGATGACGGGGGAATATGGCTATACTGAAGAAGCAGCGCATTTGCTGATGAAGGTTGAAACCCACAATCACCCGACCGCTATCTCACCTTTCCCCGGAGCGGCAACAGGTTCTGGTGGGGAAATACGGGATGAAGGTGCGACAGGGCGGGGTTCTGCAACCAAGGCTGGGTTAACGGGGTTTTCGGTGTCGCACTTAAAAATCCCTGGTTTTGCCCAACCTTGGGAAGCCGATAACGGTAAACCTGAACGCATTGCGTCTGCCTTACAGATCATGCTGGAAGGACCGCTTGGCGGTGCCGCATTCAATAATGAATTTGGCCGGCCTAATCTGGCAGGGTATTTCCGCAGTTTTGAGCAACCTGTAAGCAATAGCGATAATGAATACAGGGGCTACCACAAACCGATCATGATCGCTGGCGGCATGGGCGCTATCCGTCCTATGCTGGTCAAAAAACAGCCGATCCCACCTGGCGCACTTATTATTATTTTGGGTGGCCCTGCCATGTTGATTGGCCTTGGCGGCGGTGCGGCCTCATCCCAAGCATCGGGATCAGGCGCGGAAGACTTGGATTTTGCGTCGGTTCAGCGCGAAAACCCAGAAATGCAGCGACGCTGTCAGGAGGTTATCAACCATTGCAATGCCTTGGGTGACGACTCGCCGATTGTGTCCATTCATGACCTAGGCGCAGGTGGATTGTCGAATGCGGTACCCGAAATCATCCATGATTGCGGACGTGGTGGACAGTTTGAATTACGAAACGTGCAAAATGCCGATCTGGGTATGTCGCCCATGCAAATATGGTGCAATGAAGCACAGGAGCGGTTTGTACTTGCCATTAAGCCAGAAGCGTTGGAGTTGTTCGCCGCATTTTGTGAGCGTGAACATTGCCTGTATGCGGTCATCGGCAAAGCGACTGAGGAAGAACACTTAACGCTAAGTGATTCATTGTTAGGCGATAAGCCTGTCGATCTCCCCATGTCGGTGTTATTCGGCAAGCCACCTAAAATGCACCGTAAGGTTGAACGATTTAAGTCGCCTAAAAACAAATTGAATTTTGACGACGTTAAACTGGATGAAGCTATAAAGCGTGTCTTGTCATTTCCCGCTGTTGCCGATAAAAGCTTTTTGATCCACATCGGTGACCGTTCCGTTACCGGATTAGTCGCACGGGACCAAATGGTTGGCCCTTGGCAAGTCCCCGTTGCCGATGTCGCCGTGACTGCATCTGGCTTTCACGCGATAACGGGCGAAGCAATGGCGATGGGTGAACGGACTCCCATTGCTGTTATTGATGCACCCGCATCAGGTCGGATGGCAATCGGAGAGGCACTGACGAATATTGCCGCAGCCAGTATTGATTCATTGGGCGACATCAAACTGTCTGCGAACTGGATGGCAGCAGCAGGTTATCAAGGTGAAGATGCCGCCTTGTACGATACGGTCAAAGCCGTTGGGCTGGACTTATGCCCACAATTGGGAATCGCCATTCCGGTGGGTAAAGACTCCTTATCCATGAAGACCGTCTGGCAAGACGGGACGGGTGAAAAAACCATGACCGCGCCGTTATCATTGGTTATCACCGCTTTTGCGCCAGTAGTTGATGTTACCAAAACCCTTACTCCGCAATTACAAGATGTTGCCAATAGCGTATTAATACTGATTGATTTGGGCTTAGGAAAAAACCGTTTGGGCGGGTCGGTATTAGCACAAGTTTATCAACAGATGGGGGATGTAAGCCCCGACCTTGATGATGCGGCTTTAATGAAAGGATTTTTCGATGTTATTCAAAACTTAAATAAGCAAAACAAAATCTTGGCTTATCATGACCGCTCCGATGGTGGCTTGTTGGCGACTATAGCTGAAATGCTTTTTGCCAGCAGATTGGGCGTTGATTTGCACATTGATAATTTCGGCGAGGATGTGTTGGCGGCGTTGTTCAATGAAGAATTGGGTGCGGTTATTCAGGTACACAGCCATGATGCTGATGACGTGATTGAGCGATTTGAACAAGCTGGATTAGCAAATGGAGTTCACATCGTTGGTAATCTAGCCAAGACGCAGAAGTTGTCGATTTATCATGTCGATAAGCTCATTTATTCCGATACGAGAGCCGTATTGCAATCCGTCTGGTCGGAAGTTAGTTACAAGATGCAGGCTCTGCGCGATAATCCCCTTTGTGCCGGACAGCAGTATCAGAGGATTGCCGATGATAACGACCCTGGTCTACACGCGAAATTAACCTTTGATGTCAACGACAACATTACCGCGCCGTACATCAACACTGCAAAACCCAAAATAGCCATATTACGTGAGCAAGGCGTTAACGGCCATGTGGAAATGGCGGCGGCGTTTGACCGCGCCGGATTTACCAGTGTGGATGTCCATATGAGTGACATTATTCACGGACGTGTTAGCTTGTCTGGATTTTCTGGGCTGGCTGCCTGTGGTGGTTTTTCGTATGGTGACGTATTGGGCGCAGGCGGTGGCTGGGCGAAGTCTATTTTGTTTAATCCCCGCGCCAGGGATGAATTTGCCGCATTCTTTGCGCGGCAAGACAGTTTTGGCTTGGGCGTGTGCAACGGTTGCCAAATGATGTCGGGCTTGACCGAGATCATCCCGGGATCAGACTATTGGCCGCGTTTTATGCGTAATGCCTCGGAACAATTTGAAGCCAGGGTGGTCATGGTAGAAGTCCAGCCATCGCCTTCCATCTTGCTTTCAAACATGGCGGGTTCGCGCTTGCCGGTGGTTGTCGCACATGGCGAAGGCCGCGCCTTGTTTTCTGGTGATCCGGCACTTGCGGCTAATGCACAGAAAGTTGCTTTGCGTTATGTGGATAATTACGGCGCGATAACCGAAGCATTTCCGGCAAACCCTAATGGTTCACCTTTGGGTATTACCGGATTGACGACAACCGATGGACGCTTTACTATCATGATGCCGCATCCAGAACGGTGTTTCAGGACGTTGCAAAATTCATGGCATCCTAAGGACTGGCAGGAATATGGCGGTTGGATGAGATTGTTCAGGAATGCCAGGGTTTGGTTAAATTAACCGGAAGTTAATTACCACTTCGAATGTCCCTTCGATAATCGAGCTGTATATGCACAGGCAAATATATCAAAAATTGTTATTTCACCTTAGTCTGTTCGGAATTACGATCAGTATTTTGGTGGGTTTCTATGACCTGATATTTGGCTCTTTATGGGAATTTTTGCATCTTATTTTTGAAGTCATTGAGATGACGTTGGATAGAATAATTGAGCATCTCTTTGAAACCGACTTGCGCCAAACGCAATTGATCGTTTTTTATATCTTGTTAGCCATAGGGGCTATCCTGATTTACTTGGTATGGAAAGTATTGGTTCAGCTATTCATGGGGGTCGGTCGAAATTTGGGCAATGATTGGTCGGATTTAAGGGAAGCAATAGCTGGCGATTGGCAAGGTATGTCTATGATTAACCGCGTGATCTTAATTACCCTGTTCCTGCTCGTTAATTACTTGGCTTCTTTTCTGTTGTTTTAAAGTTATTTTTCAAATAAAGGGCATTAAATCAAGTAATTATGGAAAAAATCAAAGTGCTTTTCGTGTGCATGGGCAACATCTGCCGATCCCCTACAGCTGAAGGCGTATTTACCAAGCTCATTATTGAAAAAAAGCTGGATTCCCGTTTTGCTGTCGATTCAGCCGGAACCCACGCTTATCATGTTGGCAATCCGCCCGATGAACGCGCCCAACAAGCTGCGTCCAAGCGAGGCGTAGGATTGCAACATTTACGCGCACGTAAAGTCCACAGCAGCGACTTTGAGCATTATGACTATGTGTTGGCAATGGATGACGATAATTATTCGATACTTATCCACGACTGCCCTGATGAACATAAGGATAAGGTCAAGTATTTTCTGGATTACGCGCCGCATTTAGGTGTCCGCGAAGTCCCCGACCCTTATTACGGGGGTAGGCATGGCTTTGAACAGGTACTGGACATGGTGGAAGATGCCTCCTTGGGTTTTTTGGAGTCCTTGCAAAAAACGGGCAAACTAAGCTAAAGCAACTAATGCCAGGAGAACAGTGATGGCGATCATCGAAAATACAGTCAGGTACATGGACGGGGATGTCGTGCTGGAAGCTTTTTTTGCCTTTGATGATAGCATTTCAGGTAGACGGCCAGCGGTACTTATCAGCCATACTTGGTGTGGCAGGGACGGTTTTGTTGCTGATAAAGCCAGAAAATTAGCCGGATTAGGTTATGTCGGTTTTGCCCTTGATATGTACGGGAAAGGTGTTTTGGGGACTAACACCGAGGAAAATGCCAAATTGATGCAGCCTTTTATGGCGGACCGGGATAAGTTACAACAACGCATGAAAGCCGCCCTAACGGCAGTTAAGCAATTGCCTTGGGTGGATGAAAATAAAATCGCCGCCATGGGATTTTGTTTTGGCGGCTTATGTGTCCTGGATTTGGCGCGGATGGGTGTTGATATTAAAGGCGTGGTAAGCTTTCATGGCTTGCTCGGCGCACCGGATAACACTAAAGGCAACAAAATCAAGGCAAAAATCCTTGCCATACATGGCCGTGATGACCCAATGGGCTTGCCTGAGCAAGTGCTGGCATTCCAAGAAGAAATGACATTTGCAGGGGCAGACTGGCAGTTTGTGACGTATGGACATACCGTCCACGCTTTTACCAATCCAGTTGCCAACGATCCCAGTTTTGGCACGGTTTATCAGGCCGATGCCGATAGGCGGTCATGGCTGGCTATGCAAAATTTCTTTGCCGAGATATTTGGTTAAGGTTATTGGGTTAAGGCCGCTTGCTCATCAATGGAATCTCTCATTAATCTGCCCATAGTCAATCAAAATCAAGAAGGTAAGTTACCATCATGATTATATTGTGGACCGATGCGCTGATATTGTTGTTATTGCTGGCTTCAATAAGCATTGCGTTTTATCTGCACGATAAGGAACATATCCAACGTCCACTCAACA